>NZ_JADQ01000051.1:0-35184 GCF_000518465.1 Paenibacillus sp. J14
GCTTTCAGTTGCCCACTGCCTGGAAAGGCCTGTGCGCCGTCTTTCTTGTATTCCGCCATCCAACGATACAGGGTGTTGTCGCTGATCCCCAGTTCGCGGGCGACCTGCGCCACCGCTTTCCCTTCTTCCTGGATCATCTGAATCGTTTGCAGTTTAAATTCTTTATCGTATTTTTTCGTCATGGTAGCACCTCGAATTTGGATAGATTCATTTTACCCGATTCTCGGTTCTCCATGTCTACTTTTTAGTCTAGCAGCATAATGATGCAAACGACAGTCCATGACACACTAATCCCATCCCCCACTTCTAACCCGCTTGACCACTCTCCCACACCACCCGCCACCTGAGCAAATGGGATAATGCCGAAAAAGACCTCCAAATGGAGGCTCCCCCACCCCCGCACCTAATTTAAATCCACTTGCACCCAATCTAAATCCACTTACTCTCTCCCATCCAACCACCATTCATCTGAGCGAGAGGGATAATGATGCAAAAGGGGACAAAAAAAGGAAGGGTGTGCCCCTCCCCAATACTCATTGACTATATCTCGACATGTACCTCTTATGCCTCTAGGTTCGTCCTGACGGCATAGTCTGTTGAACGATCGCCTGGGACGTAGTCCGGCAGTTCTTTGCCGTGCAGCAGCCACAGTTCGTGCAAGGCGCGGGTACAGCCGACGTACAGCAGTTTAGCATCTTTGGAACTGTAATGCGCCTTGTCCACGTCCGTCACGATCACCGCATCAAACTCCAGGCCCTTCGACAGGTACACCGGCAGCACTGAGATGCCCCCGTTGTATTGCGTCAGTTCCCCGGTGATCAGGTTAACTTCCAACTCACCTTGGCTTAATGCGGCATGCAGCTCCTCTGCTTCCCGCATCGTCCGGGTTAACACTGCCGCCGTGCGGAACGATCCGCCCAGCACCTTGTCCAATGCCTTGCGAATCAATGGCAGCCGCCGCTCGCCCTCCGCTTCGACCAGCCGCACCGGCTCCCCGCTGCGGAATACCGGAACCGCCAGCAATTCCGTACCTACGCCGCGTTCTAGGATATCGTTGGCGAATTGGATAATTTCCAACGTGGACCGGTAACTACGCGTTAACGCGAAATAAGCGGTTTCCTCCGGTCGGAACAGCACTTGCATCTCTTCCCAACTGCGCACACCTTTGTAGTAGTGGATCCCTTGGGACAAATCTCCGAGAATCGTAAAGGAATGCCCCTTCACAAAACGGTCCAGCACATACACCTGAAACGGCGTAAAATCCTGCGCCTCGTCAATCACCACATGGTCGAAGGTCAGATTGCCGTCAATTTCGTGAATTAAAGTATATAAATACAATAGGGCGGCCAAGTCCTCTTCCTTGATGATGTTTTTCTTTAAGCGCGCCTGCGTCTCCTTCCAGATACCCGGCGGTATCCGGTCTGAGACATCGGCCATGCCTTCCGTGCTGCCGCTTTTTCGTATGCCAAACATCTCCCGGTAGAGGTTAAGCGGCGTCAGCTCCGGCCATTTTTTTGCATAGCTTTTTTCCCGCAGCTGGGCTTTTTTCTTTCGTTCCTTTAGGGCCGCAGCCGATGGCGCCTTCTTCAGCTCCATCTCGATCCAACGATGGATCCGCGCCAGTACCCGCTCCTTGCGTCGGGCCACCGGGTAGTGGCGATATTCGCCTTCGAACCAGGCCAAGATCTTCTTACGCGGCAGCCGTGCACCTTCCCACGGTTCGAAATCGCCCTCAGGCACGCAGGCTGACTCAAGAGTGCTTGCCGACGCATCGATGATCTCTTTAAACGTCATCGCCCCCTTGAAGCGTCCTGGCAGCTCTGTATCCTGCCACGTTTCCGCCTCTGCCTCTCCGCCGTCAAACCAGCGGGACAACGCCTCCGAGCCATCGCTTGGGACCTCGTCCAATCCCAGCACTTTCGCTGCCCAATCGCTGAACGTGCTTTGTTGGATATCCCCCACCCCAAGCTCAGGCAGCACTTCGGATATATAATCGATAAACATAAGGTTAGGCGCAAAAATAACTAAACGTTCCGCCTTAATCTGTTCCTTATATTGATACAGCAAAAAAGCCAGCCGATGCAGCGCCACGGTCGTTTTCCCGCTGCCGGCTACGCCTTGAATAATCAGCGCCGTATTTTTCGCCGCCCGGATGATTCGGTCCTGTTCGGCCTGAATTGTCGAGACGATGTCCCGCAGGCGGTTGTCCTTGTTCTCTCCAAGCCGGTACACCAGGAACTCATCTGATACGGCCGGACCGTCGATGTCGCGGTTATACGTGTCCACCACCCGGTCGAGAATCCCCTTGCGGATCACAATGTTGCGCTTCAAGTACACCAAGCCTTCAATCAAGCCCTCAGGCGCTTCATACGAAGCATCGTCCCCGCCGGTAAATGAGTAGAACAAACTAGCGACCGGCGCGCGCCAATCGATGACAATCGGATCTTTGCCATCCGGGTCGCCTACACCGACCTTGCCGATGTATAGCGGCTTTCTTCTTCCTCTGCGCTCCTCAAAATCAAGTCGTCCAAAATATGGCTCTCGAATCGATTGCTCCAGCTGTTTCCGCTGGGTTTCCCGATTCTCCTCGAGAAGCTGTTCGGTAAAATCATGTCCGGTGTACACCGGAATCGAACGCAACCGATGCAGCTGCCGATCGATCTCTTCCAAGGTGCGGTCCAGCCGCGCCTTCTCTTCTTGATAGGCACTTTGAAAATCATTCATTTCAGTTACCTCCTAAGGTTATTGTGTACTCCAGACTCAAAAGGAGTTCTATTATACCACTACCTCAGGAGAAAAGGCGAACTTTCTCAAAAAAATAAGACGCTGGGAGACTTGTTTATCAAGTCTCATCCAGCGTCTTAGCTCCGGATTTACACACTAACGCCGCCGCGCTCTAGCAGTTCACGCACTGCTGCGCTGACCATAATTAGGCCGACCACCGGCGGCACAAACGAGTTGCTGGCCGGCGGCTGCTTGGCCTTACGGATTTTAGCGCCAGCAGGCGCAATTTTCTCCGTAACGTCCTTGCGCGGGCGGACAGGCGGTTCAGTCGAGAAAACGACCTTAACGCCCTTCTTGATCCCGTCTTCCCGCAGCTTCGTGCGAATGACGCGAGCCATGGGGTCCATATGGGTTTTCGAAATATCCGTGACCTGGAATTTCGTCGGGTCCATTTTGTTGGCCGCCCCCATGCTTGACAAGATCGGGATGCCCCGCTGCAAGCATTGCTTGATCAGGTGAATTTTGTACGTAATGGTATCCGAAGCATCAAGTACATAATCAATATCGTACTTGAACAGTTCTTCGTAAGTCTCTTCCGTGTAGAACATATTCAGCGCGATCGCATCGCACTCCGGGTTAATCAGCTTGATCCGGTCGCGCATGAGATCGGCCTTCTTCTGGCCGATCGTCGTCGTCAGCGCATGAATTTGCCGGTTAATGTTGGTGATATCGACGACATCCTTGTCGATCATAATAATCCGGCCGATTCCGGTTCTGGCCAGCCCTTCGACGGCCATCGCGCCTACGCCGCCGACACCAAGCACGGCAACCGTGCTGTTCTTGAGAATATCCAGACCCTCTGCCCCGATGGCAAGTTCTGTCCGCGAAAATTGATGAAGCATGGTCAGTGTACCTCCGTTAGGTTGACATCTTAACCGATTATTTCTTTACTTCTGCCAGTTTGGGAGCCAGCTTGATGTGCAGCTGATCCAGCTGCGATCCGTCGACTTCGGATGGCGAGTTCATTAGTAAGTCCGTTGCGCTCGCGGTTTTCGGGAAAGCGATGGTTTCACGCAGGTTGGAACGGCCAGCCAGCAGCATAACCAGACGGTCGAAGCCGAAGGCGATCCCGCCGTGAGGAGGCGTACCGTATTCGAACGCATCCATCAGGTAGCCGAATTTATCTTGAGCTTCTTCCGGCGACAAGCCGATCGCCTTGAACATCTTCTCTTGTACGTCGCGTTTGTAGATCCGCATCGAACCGCCGCCAACTTCATAACCGTTCAGCACGAGATCATATGCTTGCGCGAGGATTTTACCCGGATCGGTGTCAAACAGCGGCAGATCCTCGTCGCGCGGACGAGTGAATGGATGGTGCTCAGCGACATAGCGTTTTTGCTCTTCATCCCAGCCAAGCAGCGGGAAGTCTACAACCCATGCAAATTTATACACGCTGTCGTCGATCAGACCAAGATCGCGGCCGATTTTCAGACGCAATGCGCCGAGGACGTCGGCAACAACCTTTTTGTTATCGGCGGAGAACAGGAGCAGGTCGCCTTCTTCGGCACCGGTGCGTTCCTTGATCGCTTCGATCTCTTGTTCCGTAAAGAACTTCACAATCGGACCGCGGAACTCGCCTTCCTTCACTTGAATCCAGGCCAGACCTTTGGCTCCGTAACGGGCTGCATACGGTCCAAGATCGTCGATGTCCTTACGACTCCAAGTCCCGCAGCCTTTAGCGTTCAGTACTTTGACTTCCCCGCCCTTTTCAATGACAGAAGAAAATACTTTAACGCCGCTATTGGCCACAAGATCGCTGACGTTCACCAGTTCTAAACCGAAACGGAGGTCCGGTTTGTCCGAACCGTACTTATCCATCGCGTCAGCATAGCTAATGCGTTGGAATGGCGTTGGAATGTCAATGCCTTTCGTTTCTTTGAACAGGCGTACGATCAGCTTCTCCATCATCTCGAGCAGCTCGTCGCGCGAGAGGAACGAAGTCTCGATGTCGACCTGGGTAAACTCCGGTTGACGGTCAGCGCGCAAATCCTCATCGCGGAAGCAGCGGGCGATTTGATAGTAACGCTCGATACCGCTGACCATGAGCAGCTGCTTGTACAGCTGAGGCGATTGCGGCAGTGCGAAAAATTCACCTGGATGCACGCGGCTTGGCACAAGATAATCGCGTGCCCCTTCCGGCGAGCTCTTGGTCAAGATCGGGGTTTCTACCTCGATAAAACCTTCACCGTCAAGGAAATCGCGGAATACCTTCGCCGCTTTAGAGCGCAACCACAACGTTTGCTGCATTTCCGGACGGCGTAGGTCGAGATAACGATATTTCAAGCGCAGCGATTCATCCACTTCGATGCCGTCTTCAATGAAGAACGGCGGCGTCTTCGCTGCGTTCAACACATCGATTTCAGTAATTTGTACTTCGATATCGCCGGTTGGCAAATTCGGATTGACCGTTTCAGGATCACGGGCTACCACTTTCCCGGTAACGGCCAGCACGTATTCGCTGCGCACGCGGTCGGCAATTTTCAGCGCTTCACCGGAATAAGCCGGGTTAAACACGATTTGCACAATACCGCTGCGGTCGCGCAGATCGATGAACAGCACGCCCCCCAAGTCACGGCGGGTCTGTACCCAGCCGTTTAATGTAACGGTTTCTCCGATGTTCGCGGTGCTCAGCGTACCGCAATGATGCGTTCGTTTCATCGTAACTCCCCTTTTCTTCGCGTTATGTTTTTTATTTGTTTAGGTTATTGCAACTCATTTACCAATTCGCTTAACTTCACCGTGCGCTGCTCACCGCTGTCCATCGACTTTAGCGCAATTTCCCCGCGCTGCAGTTCATCGTCACCGAGAATGGCCGTGTAGCGTGCCTGCATCCGGTCGGCGGACTTCATCTGCGCCTTCATCTTCCGGCCCAGATAATCGCGTTCCGCAGAGAATCCTGCTTGCCGCAGCTTAAACAGCTGAGTCGTAATCTCCTTCTCCGCTGCTTCGCCAAGGGCGATCAGATACACGTCCAGCGGCTTGACGGCGCCGAGCTCGATCTCTTGCTTTTCCAAAATCAGCGCAATCCGTTCAAGCCCCATCCCGAAGCCGATGCCCGGTTGGTCAGGACCGCCCACTTCCGCCACCAGCCCGTTATACCGGCCGCCGCCGCCAATCGTGTCGATGGCGCCGATGCCTTGGGCTTTATACTCAAAAGCGGTGTGCGTATAGTAGTCCAAGCCGCGAACAAGGCGAGGATTGATTTCATAATCAATCTCCATCGCGCTCAGCAGCTCCTGAACCTTCGCAAAATGCGTAGTGCATTCCTCATCCAAACTATCCAGAATTGACGGAGCCCCATCAAATTTGTCCTGGTCCGTCTTACAGTCCAACACACGCAGCGGATTACGTTCAATCCGAGCTTGGCAGTCTTTGCACAAGCTGTCCTTCATCGGCAGCAGGAACGCCAGCAGCTTCTCGCGGTAAGCCGCGCGGCTGGACGGATTGCCAACGGAGTTAATCTCCACCTTCACCCCTTGAAGACCCAGCTCCCGGCAAAACTGATATCCTAGTGCCACAACTTCGGCATCGATCGCCGGATCGATTGCTCCAAACGCCTCCACCCCAAACTGATGGAACTGGCGTTGACGTCCTGCTTGCGGGCGCTCATAGCGGAACATCGGCCCGATGTAATACAGCTTGCTGACGTCCGGTTCGCCGTACATCTTGTTCTCCACATAGGAACGAACAACCCCAGCCGTCCCTTCTGGACGCAGCGTCATGCTGCGATCCCCTTTATCCAGGAACGTATACATTTCCTTCTCGACGATATCCGTCGTCTCCCCAACGCCCCGTTCAAACAGCGAGGTTTGTTCAAAGATCGGGGTCCGAATTTCCCGGTAATTAAAACGCCGGCACAAGTCTCTGGCCTTCTCCTCAATAAACTGCCATTTCTCGACGGTTCCTGGCAAAATATCCTGCGTGCCCGTCGGTTTCTGAAAAGCCATATTGTTCATCCTCCATCTCAGACTCGTAAGCCAATATAAAAAATCTCCCGTTCCTGTTTGATTCAAACAGGGACGAGAGATCGTTACGCAATCACCCGTGGTGCCACCCACATTCCGAATGTCGACGCTTCAAAGCTGCTCTTATTCAGCCTCCCAGCATCTCAATTCGCTTCAAGCGGTTATCGCCCGCCTACGCCGCACGTCTACTCTCGAAGGGAAGCCATTAGCCACCTTTGATTTCGCCGCCGGTTCTCGGGGAAGTCTTTCGTCTAATCATCATCAGAATCCTTCCAGCCTGCTTCACCACACGCCTAACGAATACGATTGATCCGTCTGCTGCAACGAAGTCGGGGATTCCTCTCTGTGGGTGTGGGGTTAAACTACTTTGTCCCGTCATCGAATACCTATTCGTTTTCATTCACGCCATAGACGTGACATCAACTGTTATTTTTAGATTGTATGAAACCACCGCACTAAAGTCAAGCCCGAGACGCGAAAAATGTCTACACAAAGAAAAAAACCTGTCACCAACGGGGTGCAGGTCCAAAAGGTATTATATTAAAAAGGGGGTCATGCCGTTATTATAAACAAGCAATGTTAAGGGAACATGTATCTAATATTACAGTTATATTACAAGAACCCTTATCCCCGGCTATTCCGTTACAACATAGCCCCCATGCTCGCGTAATTTTCGCACGACCGTCTCATAATCGCTGTCCTTCACTTTTGCACTAAGAACATATTTCCAACCCTGCGGCTCGTCACCCGTTGTGATGGGAGGTTTCGATGTGATCAGTTGCTCTCCGTCTCCCATCGCTTGGCTGCGTTCACCATCTAACGTATCGCCGGTACCGTCTTCTCCCAAAGCTACCACGGGCAGCACGCTCTGCACGCCGCGTACCATACCGGGTACAGGGACAACTCCCGGGTTGTTTGCACCTGATGCGCTGATCACCCCGTTATTTAGAGGCAATAACGTAACTTGAAACTCATCGTCTTCGCCCCATTCATTCGACACATTTCCTGCTTCAACCGCATTCGTGTTGTAAGCCCGCAGGGTGATACGTGCACCTTCTACTTGATCTTCTGTATTAAAATAGGCCTGAATATGTCTGGCCATAACCGATTCCTCCTTCATTCTCAGCATCAACTTCCGGGTCGAGGGAGCCATTCGGCAGAGGGCCGGGTCTCCTGCATCATCGGTTCAAATCGCTCCGGTTCGGCCAGCCGGGCCGTCATCCGGGCTTCGCTGCGGTGTCCCGCCGTCATGAGCGGAGAGGATTGCCAGTCTCTCGATTTCGCGGATTGGTGCATGTGAGCACCTCCTTTGGTCGTCAAGCTCTTTATCACAAGGTTGTACCAAAATCGGTCCGCTTATCCTATAGAACCCGAAATCTTGCGTGAAAATGGAGGAAATTTGTCCATATCGTCCCGTTCCGTTAACGCAAAAAAGGGGCAAGACGCAAAATTACTACGTCTTGCCCCGCTCTCAAATCCTTGCAGTTACCCCTCGCTACTAGGGCTGTCCACAATTAAGGTCACCGGACCCCAATTCGTCAATTGTACGTCCATATCGGCACCAAACACGCCGGTTTCGACCGTCAACCCTTTCGCCCGAAGCAGCTCGTTAAACCGCTCATACAACGGTTCCGCCGTTTCCGGCCGGGCTGCTGCCATGAAGTTAGGCCGTTTGCCTTTGCGGCAATCCCCATACAACGTAAACTGGGAGACCGACAAAATCGCCCCGCCGATCTCCGTAACCGCCAGGTTCATCTTGCCTGCTTCATCTTCAAATATCCGTAAGCCGGAGATCTTCTCCGCCAAATAGGCGGCATCCTGCTCGGTATCCTCATGCGTCACGCCAACCAACAGCATGAGCCCAGGGCCAATCGCCCCGACCGTCTCTCCCGCTACGACCACGCGCGCCTCTCGGCAACGTTGCATAACCACTCTCATCTTGGTTTGAATCCTTTCCTATCGCTACTGCATAATCCGGTGGACCGTATATACATCCTTCACCCGTTTGATCTTCTCCACAACGGATTGCAGATGATCGGTATTCCGAATCAGAATCGTCATGTGCACCAAAGCCATCTTGTTCTTATCTGACCGCCCGGAGACGGCCGAAATATTCGTTTTGCTTTCCGACACGGCCTGCAGCACTTCATTTAAGAAGTTACGACGATCGTGACCGGTAATTTCGATATCGACACTGTAATTCGCCTCGATCGAATCTTCCCATTCCACGTCGATCACGCGCGCTGCCTCTTCGCCTTCACCACCGCTCGGGATATTCGGACAGTCGCTGCGATGCACGGATACGCCGCGGCCGCGGGTAATGTAACCCACGATCTCGTCGCCGGGCACCGGGTTACAGCATCTTGCAAACCGCACCAGCAGATTGTCGATCCCCTTTACAACGACGCCATTCGTTGGACGATGGCGACGTTCTTCCGGCGCTTTTACTTCTTTGACCTCTGTGGTCAATTCGATATTCCCGGCCGCTTCCTCTTGCTCTTTGCGCAGCTTTTCGGTCAGCTTCGTCACGACCTGGGAAGCCGTGATCCCGCCGAACCCAATCGCCGACAACATATCGTCGATGTCGTTGAAGGCATACTTCTTCGCCGCCTCCAACAGCTTGTCGTCGCTCATCCACAAGGACGGCTCAAGCCCGGCCCGCTTCAGCTCGCGTTCGATCGCTTCGCGTCCTTTTTCCACGTTCTCTTCGCGTTTTTCCTTCTTGAACCATTGCTTGATCTTGCTGCGAGCATGGGAGGATTGCGCGATTTTGAGCCAATCCTGACTTGGTCCATACGAGTGCTTGGACGTTAAAATCTCCACGATGTCCCCGGTTTTCAACCGATGATCCAGCGGGACGATCCGTCCGTTCACCTTGGCCCCAATCGTCCGATTCCCTACTTCCGTATGGATACGGTACGCGAAGTCCAACGGCACGGAGCCGGCCGGCAGCTCTATGACTTCCCCGGACGGTGTGAACACAAACACCAGGTCCGAGAAGAAGTCCATTTTCAGCGATTCTACGAATTCAGAAGCATCCTTGGCTTCATGTTGAAGCTCGAGGATTTCGTTAAAGAACGTAATTTTGTTCTCGAGACCACCTGTTCCTGCACCTTCTTTGTAAGCCCAGTGCGCGGCGATCCCGTATTCTGCCGTGCGATGCATTTCCCAGGTGCGGATTTGAACCTCTGTAGGTTCCCCGTTCGGCCCGACGACCGTCGTATGCAACGACTGGTACATATTCGCCTTCGGCATCGCGATATAGTCCTTAAACCGCCCTGGCATCGGCTTCCATAACGTATGGATAATGCCCAGGGTCGCATAACAATCCTTGATATTGTCCACGATGATACGGATGGCCAGCAGATCGTAAATTTCGTTAAACTGCTTGTTCTTCATCGTCATTTTCTTATACACGCTGTAAATATGCTTGGGTCGCCCCGACAAATCTGCTTGGATGCCCATTTCGTCCAGCTTCTCGGCGATGCGGGCGATGACGTTCTTGATATATTCTTCGCGCTCTGCCCGTTTCTTGCGCATCAAGTTGGCGATCCGGTAATATTGCTGCGGATTCAAGTACCGCAGGGCAATATCCTCCATTTCCCATTTGATGGCGGAGATCCCGAGACGATTGGCGATCGGACAGAAGATTTCCAGCGTTTCATAGGCAATCCGCCGCTGACTCTCCTCCGACTGATATTTCAACGTCCGCATGTTATGCAGCCGGTCCGCCAATTTGATGACGATGACGCGGATATCTTGTGCCATCGCAATGAACATTTTACGGTAGTTCTCGTTCTGCTGCTCTTCTTTGGATTGGAATTTGATCCGCTCCAGCTTGGTTAAGCCGTCAACGAGCAATGCACAATCACTGCCGAAATGCTCCTGTATCTCCTTTAAGGACACTGTTGTGTCTTCCACCACATCATGAAGCAGGGCCGCAATGACCGATAGCGCATCCATTTGCATGCTCACAACGATATCCGCTACGGCCAAAGGATGTAGAATATAAGGTTCTCCGGATTTGCGAACCTGTCCGTGATGGGCTTGATCCGCAAACTCGTACGCTTCCCGAATCCGCTTCAGATCCGGTTCCTTTATATAGGCAGACGCCTTTTCGAGTAATTGCTCTATGCCCATTGAGATCCTGTTGATTCCTTTCTATATGAAAATATACTGAAAAAACGCATACAAGAGCATAATTCGCCTCATTTTGATTTCCTATAATTATGCCTCTTGCGTTCCCTCACGTCAACTCCAGGTATTGTCTTCGCTGCATGGACAGCACCTCAGCAGGATGAACCTGCCTTAGGAGGGGATACCGACCAATCGATGAAGGGAATATTTGGGGGAGAAAGACAAATGTCAAGTATTTTTCTGTTGAAAATTGTCGCCAATGTCATTATCCTATTAGGGATAGTTATCTTATGAACGTATCTATAGAGGAGTGAACGCGTTGCAACGTGAAATTCAAGTGAATGAGAAAGTCCCGTTCGGACCGGGCGTGCTGTTAAGCCTGCAGCACTTATTTGCCATGTTCGGAAGCACGGTGCTGGTGCCAAATCTGTTTGGTGTTGACCCCGGCATGATTCTGCTGATGAACGGCATCGGTACCCTGTTGTACATCCTGATCTGTAAAGGGAAAATCCCAGCTTATCTGGGCTCCAGCTTTGCCTTTATCGCCCCAGTTTCAGCGGTTATCCAGAATCATACGGGAAATGGTTATGCGATGGCCCTCGGCGCGTTTATCGTCACCGGTGGAATCTTCGTTCTGGTCGCGCTGCTGATCAAATACGCCGGCACGAAGTGGATTGACGTCGTATTCCCGCCGGCTGCGATGGGGGCGATCGTTGCCCTGATCGGTTTGGAACTGATTCCGGTCGCTGCCAGCATGGCTGGATGGATCTCTGATGGATCGGAGGGCTGGACGCCAGATGGGACGGCCATCACCCTGTCGCTTGTAACATTAATTGTCACACTGCTTGGTGCCGTCTTGTTCCGCGGTTTTCCAAAAATCATCCATATCCTGATCGGGATCGTTGTAGGTTATGTACTTGCTTTAAGCATGGGTGTAGTTAACACCGCAGCGATCGAACAAGCGAAGTGGTTTACCCTGCCGACGGTCACGACCCCGCAATGGGATACCTCCGTTATCATCTCGATCGTGCCGGTTGCGCTGGTTGTCATCGTAGAGCATATCGGCCACCTGCTGGTAACTAGCAACATTGTGGGTAAGGACTTGTCCAAAGACCCGGGCTTGCACCGGTCGCTGATGGGGAACGGGATCTCCACGATTCTTTCCGGTTTTGTAGGTTCCACGCCGAACACGACTTACGGGGAGAACATCGGTGTCATGGCATTAACCCGCGTATTCTCCGTCTACGTCATCGGAGGTGCGGCGATCTTTGCCATTCTGCTCTCCTTCTCCGGGAAGTTCTCGGCAATTGTCGCGAATATTCCAGATCCGGTAATGGGCGGTGTATCCCTGCTGCTGTTTGGCGTTATCGCTGCTTCGGGCTTGCGGATCTTCGTCGAACAGAAGGTGGACTTCTCCAAGCCTACCAATATGCTGCTGACTACGGTTGTCCTGGTCATCGGCCTGAGCGGCACCCAACTGACCATGGGGAATGTCGCGCTGAAGGGGATGGCCTTGGCAACGATCGTTGGTATTCTGCTTAGTCTGTTCTTCAAGCTCATTCAAGTGCTGAAATTGAGCAACGATAACGAAGAAGCGGCCCATTAAGCTCACTCTTCTATACAAACTAGGGGCTGCTGCCATGTGATCCATGGCAGCAGCCCCTTTTTGTATGAGATCTATCCTTATTCGTATTGTACGAGGGAATAGACTTCAATTCCCGGCAGCTTCTTGCGGCCTTCCAATTCACTTAACTCAATCAGGAACGCAGTACCCACGACGTTACCTCCTAATTGGCGAACCAGATCCACCGAAGTCGAGATCGTTCCTCCTGTCGCCAGCAAGTCGTCGGCAATCAGCACGTTTTGCCCCGGTTTTACCGCATCGCTGTGCATCGCCAACCGGTCTTTGCCGTATTCCAGGTCGTATTCCACCTCAATCGTTTCGTAAGGCAGCTTCCCGCTCTTGCGGATCGGTACGAATCCAACGCCAAGCGCGTAAGCCAGCGGCGCACCTACAACGAAACCGCGGGCTTCAGGGCCGGCAATCAAATCGATCTTCAGATGAGATACCCGCTGCTTCAGTTCGTCGATCGCCTTGCGGTACATGTTCCCGTCATTCAGCAGCGTCGTAATATCCTTGAAGCTAATGCCCGGTTGCGGGAAGTCAGGAATCACCCGGATGTACTCTTTAAAATCCAAACCAATCTCCTCCTAGTTCAAATGCGTGCGAATCATTCTTAAGTTTCAAATCAAAACATTTATGAGGCTCCCTGAATATGGGTTAGCATCCATTCAGTAATTTCCGGCACCCGGCCGTACTGCAGCATCTGTTCGATTTCAGCCAGCAGTCCCAGCTCCCGGTAACGGCTTGACGTTTCCAAGGCCTGCTTGGAAGGAGACGGATGGATCCGAATCATCCCGGATGCCCGAATAATAAATCCTAGCTCCTCGAATACCCCAAGCGCCATCTCAACCATCCGCCTTGACCAACCGGTACGCTTCACTAACGCCGCTACCAGTTCTTCCTCTGGAAGCCCTTGGCTGGCCCCACGATAGATCAAGCTATACACGAGCTTGAAATGATCACGTGAGGGCGGCTCGATCCGCTCTTGAGGTGCACGCGGCGAATGCAGCATATAGATGCGCTCCAAACCGGTAAAAGCGGATACCATCCCGGTCCAGCTCTCCGGTGCATCCGGAAGCTCCAGGACAAACAAGGTCGACGCAGCGTGAAGCCCGGCGGTTTGCGCGAGCTCGTTCCCAGCACGCACGCCAACGTTCTTATCATATACCCAAATCGGGGTCTCCTTCAAATCAAGGGTATGGAAAAATGCGGAGCCTTCATTTACGACAACTGCCGACGCTCCTGAACCGCAGGCGGGCAGCTTATCCAGCTTCCGTCGAAGCTCTTCGAGCAGCTGTGAAGGATTCCGGGAGCCGCGGTAATCAAACACCTGCAGATGAGACACCGCCAAATCCTGGATCATCAGCTGCGGCTTACGCGAACCATTCCACTCGTTGACACTGGCTTCCGCAACGATATCGATGCGCGCTTCCTCTGACAGCAGCGGGGCCAATTCACCTTTGCCAAAAGCGACCGCTTCTACGGTTTTGCCGTTTTGGCCAAGTATCAGCTTCAAGTGCTTGCCTTCTTTGCCCATCTGACGGCATTCCAGCAGCTTCAGGCCGCGAAGCAACAGCCTGGGACAGCTGTTGGCCATGCCAAATGGAGCCAATTGCTGAAGTTGCTCGATTGCTTGCAGTGTAATGTCTTTTAAGGAGCAACTCAAATCGGTCTCCAACACCGGTACGAAATGCTCCGGCGTGAGCCGCCCAGCGGCAAATGCATTCAGCCTCCGGCCAAATTCCTCCAACCGCTCTCGGCTGAGAGACATCCCTGCAGCGGATGGGTGTCCGCCAAAGTGGTCCAGCAGGTCAGCGCAATCGGTTAATGCTTCATAAATATCAAAGCCGGGAATCGAGCGGGCAGAGCCTTTACATTCGCCGGTCTCCGGATTTATTCCAAGCACGATCGTCGGGCGATAATACCGTTCTAGCAATTTAGAGGCGACGATCCCTACAACGCCTGCATTCCAGCCTTCGCCAGCCACCACGATGACATCAGGCAGCCCTTCTGACTGCTCCTGGCTTTCCAACTGCTGCAGCGCCTCCTGCACCATATCCTCCACCAGCATTTGGCGCTCCTTGTTTAGCACATCCAGCTCCTCGGCGATCGCCTCGGCTTCTTCCATGTCCTCCGCTGTCAACAAGGCAACGGCACGGTTGGCGTGGCTCATACGGCCGCTGGCATTAATCCGCGGTGCCAGTCCGAAGGCCACCGCCGTTGAAGTCACCTCCCCGCTAGACCAGCCGGAAGTTCCAAGCAATGCCGTCATGCCTGGAAATGCCGAGCGCTCCATCGAGGCCAGACCAGACTTGACGATCATCCGGTTCTCTCCGGTCAGAGGCATCAGGTCGGCAATCGTCCCCAACGCAGCCAGCTCGGTCCATGCAACAGGGGTGTCCTTCCCCAAGAGTGCTTGGGCCAGCTTGTACGCCACCCCAACCCCGGCCAATCCTTTAAACGGATACGTGCAGTATGGCAGCTTGGGGTTAATTAGAGCATACGCTTCTGGTAAAACAGCCGGCGGTTCATGATGGTCAGTGACGATGACGTCCATCCCAACCGAATTGGCATAGGCCACCTGTTCAACGGCGCTGATCCCCGTATCCACCGTTACGATCAGCGTAAAGCCCTTCTTGTGATAATGCTCCAGCACTGGAATATGTAGTCCATATCCCTCTTTCGTTCGATGCGGGATGTAGAAGTCATATGTCGCACCGAGATGCCTCATCAGGTAGATCATTAGCGTCGTTGACGACACCCCATCGGCATCATAATCCCCATAAATCAAAATTCGCTCCCCGTTCTCCACCGCTAGGCGAATACGCGGAACGGCATCTTTCATGCCGCTGAGCAGCATCGGATCGTGTTGATCCGCAAGGGTTCCTCTTAAGAAGAGCTCTGCCTTCTCAGGGCTTTCCATCTCCCGCTTTACCAGCAATGACGCCAGCAAAGGGGAAATATTCAACTGGCCGGCCAGTCGACTGGCCGCCTCTTCGTCATAGGGAAGCTGTGTCCAGCGATATTTGGCATGAAGCAATAACGTCACCTTCTTTCTTCCTGTCGGTCAGGGCCAGCTTACTGCAGCAAGTTCGGCAAATCACTATCAGCATCGGTATTGCTCTTATAAGGATACCCCGCCTCGTAAGGCCCGACTTGGATTCGAACGTCAGTGACATGGGAGAAACGGTTGAGCAGCAGCATTTTGGCCCGGTTGGCGATATCGTTGGCTTCCATCACCGTAAGCTTAGGATTTACGCTAATCTTGGCGGTCACGGTCACATAATGTCCATTCTCCTGCGCTTTCAAATCGTCTACTGTAATTACGCCGTGCACCCGCTGAACCGTCTCGATGAAGGTCGACGCATCCTCTTCGCGTACCTCCGTACGAACTGGTCCATAGATGGAGCGTCTTACTAGCCGATAGACTTGAAGCATAACATGCAAAGCGACCAGAATTGCAGCAACTGGATCAAGATACGCTAGGACAGGCACCTCCCAGGCTTGCCCTGCCATCGCTCCAAACACACCCGCGAGAACAACTACAGATGAGAACAAGGCATGACGGTGTTTCTCAACGATCTGCTGCAACTCTTGATTAGACCTCCTGCGAGTCAGACGAAGCTTAACTTGAAACAACGTTTCGCGCAAAGCCATCGATAGGAGTACAGCTGCCAAAACAAAAGTCTCCGGTGGAGTAGCGTCGCCTTCAACCATGTCAGTGATGGCCGCAATCCACAGTTGCACGGTGCCCATCAGCAAAAAAACGGAGAAGAAAATCGCCGGCAACGGCTCAGGCGTCGCAAGGTTTGTGGAAGAACCGGCCAGCCGTATACGCCTTTTGCCCGGAACAGACAATCTTGCGGCCACGCCAACTGCAACATCGTAGGCGGCATATAATGCCCCGGCCAGCAAGGCAAGGCTGCTATACAGCAGCCCAACCGTCCCCAAAAACACGGCCAGGACAAGATCCCCAGCGATCCCGGGCCATGTAGCCGGTGCTGGAACTACAGCTTGTTCTCGTGTCATAATCCCCCTCCTGATGCACGTAAAAACGGACAAGTTACGAAAGCCGCGTCAGAAGACGCGGCTTTAGCTTAATTCACAAGTGAATGGGTGCTTCAATCAGACATTTCGGCCGTTCAGGAAGCTTTAGCCGGTTTATGCTTTTGCTTACTCTTGAGCAGGAACCAGAGCGGGCTTGCGATAAAGATGGACGAATACGCCCCGAACAACAGGCCGATGACCATCGCAAGCGAGAACATCCGGATTGACTCTCCGCCCAGAAGGAAGAGGAAGAAGGCCGCTACGAACACCGTTAACGCTGTGTACAAGGAACGCATGATCGTCTGCGATACGCTCAGGTTCACCAGATTGATCAGGTCCTGACGAGTTTTCGTTTTGGCAAATCGCAGATTTTCGCGAACCCGGTCAAAGATAACGATCGTATCATTAATTGAGTAACCGATAATCGTAAGTACAGCGACGATAAAGGTCAAGTCAACCTCAAGCCGGAAGATCGAGAAGACGGCAATGACCATAAAAGCATCGTGCAGCAACGCGATGATCGCCGCAACAGCAAACCGCCATTCAAATCGGATGCTAACGTAAATAATAATCCCGATACAGGAGATCAACACGGCATAAATCGCATTGCGGGCCAGTTCCTTGGCCATTTCCGGATCCACCGTATTTACTTCAAACGAAGCCCTGTCGTCTAATTTGGAAATTTCCGCTTTCAGCTTCGCGTCATTCTCTTCGCTTAATACTTGCGTGAACCGGATATTCATCCGGTCTTGTCCTGGACTGATGCTTGCTTCATCCTCTTCGATCCCCATATTTTTCAGGATCGGGCGAACTTGATCAGCCGTCAACGGCTTGGACAGAGAGATGTCCACATTCGACCCGGCTTTGAAATCTACGCTATAGTTCAAACCGAAGAACGCCAAGCAAATGATGCCGGCAATCGTCAAAACGATTGAAAGGGTGTAGAAGTATTTACTCAGATGTATATAATCTAGGTTCTTCTTAAAGCTCACGAATGTCACGCTCCTTCACACCGAAGTACTTCGGTTTCAACAGCTTGCCGGCTTTGAGCAGCAGGTTTAGCAGGAAACGGGCGAGATAGATATTCGTGGCGATACTCAGTACGATTTCCACGATGAGCACCAAGGCAAAGCCTTTAACGGCCCCCGTACCATACGCATACATAACGGCCGCAACGATAATCGTCGTAATCTGCGAATCAAGCACAGTACGAAGGGAATGCTTGTCCCCTGCTTTGACCGCAGACATGATACTTTTGCCGGCCCGTATTTCCTCATGAATCCGTTCATTGGTAATAATGTTGGCATCCACCGCCATACCAATCCCGAGAATAATCGCCGCAATCCCTGGAAGAGTTAACGTAAAGTCTGCCCATACGAACACCAAAATGAGCAGCCAGGTATGCACAATCAGGGTAAAAGAGGCAATCAGCCCGGGCACCCGGTACATCCCAACCATAAACAGCAAAATGAAAACAGAGCCAATCAAACCAGCTTCAATCGTCTGATTCAGCGATTGCTTACCAAGCGTTGCACCAACGCTTTGCGAATATTTCTCCGTCAGCTTCAACGGAAGCGCGCCAAGATTAATCTTATCGCGCAGTTCTTTCGCCTTCTCCAAATCGCCGCCCACACTGATTTGTGCAGAGCCGTCAGTCAATACGGCTTGAACGATCGGATCGGAGACCAGCTCATCGTTCATGTAAATTGCCAGGGGTTGTCCCAGCAAACGTTTGGTGACTTCAGCAAATTTTTCTTTGTTCTTCACTTTAATGCTGACAACGGGTTCATTCATCTGTGTGAACTCCAGCTTGGCACCATTTTCCGCGAAATCGGTTCCGATCATTTCGATCTTGTTGTACTCGTCTGCGTTCTTTTCCGTGCCGTCCTTACTGCGGAACGTCAGCGAAGCAGGCTCCTTCATTGTCTTGCGCACCGTTTCTTCATCGGTAACGCCGGCCACCTTCAAGCGGATCCGGTTCGTGCCTTCTGTTGTAACTTCCGGCTCGCTGGTCCCCAGCTTGTTCGCCCGGTCCTCCAGGCTCTTGGCCGTTTGGATTAAGGATTCCTTCGTGACCTGACCTCCGCCTTCCAGCGGACTGGCTTCATATAGAATCTCAAAGCCGCCTTTCAGATCAAGGCCGAGACGTACGTTCTTTAATAGGTCGGGGGTTGTCCAAGCCATGATGCCAAACGAGACAACCACGACGGTTATGAATGCGATAATTCTTTTCATCCCGTACTTCTTTCCCCTTTCAAATTCTCAATATTCCTATTATAGCGATGGCCGAAAAACCAGTCAATTTATCTAAATTTGTCAATTCGATAAACGATCGGCACGAAAAAAGATCCCATTTAATCCAAACGGGATCCCCGAAAGGCAGACATCGTCATATAGTTCATAAACTGGGTTGCTTTCAGAGAAAGAATGTCATTCACCAGTTGGTACAAGGGAGGGATTCCCCCCTTCTCGTATTTATGGCTGATACATTCCCAAATGTCAGGTCCGGTCACATGCTCGTACCCGATCAGCCGAAACTCCTCGGCCTTGCTGCGGCACAAGCTTTCGATTGCCTCATTTAATTGTTGGTCCGTCATTTGTTCTTCAGCCATACTTCCAGCCTCCTTCGAAAACCCGTCTTATTACATTCTACCCTAAATCTTCGAATCCTGCTTGCTCGAGTTGTTCGGTTTTCGAATCTTGCGAAAAAGACAAGTCATGAACCGGGACAGGTCTGTCATATCCATGAAGTGAGAGGTTGTACGCCTCGCTTACGAGTTTATAAGGCAGCAGATTTCTATCGAATTCGCGTATGTAGAAGTTACCAGAGTGCTGCCGGGGGAGTGGAGTTTCGATTGAATAAGCAAACCTTTATCCAAGGTACGATGATCCTGCTTGTGGCTGGGATCGTAAACCGCCTCCTGGGCTTCATTCCGCGCATCATGTTGCCCCGTGTGATCGGGGCCGAAGGCGTAGGGCTGTATCAGCTCGGTTATCCTTTTTTTCTCGTGATCGTAACAATTATTACCGGCGGCATACCGCTTGCTGTAGCCAAGCTGGTGGCTGAAGCCGAATCCTCGGGTCAACCGGGACGTTCGGTGTCGATTTTGCGGACAAGCTTGGTATTTACGACGGCAGCCGGCTTTCTGTTTACGTTCCTCTGCTTGTTTGGTGCGCCATGGGTGACCCGCTATATTCTGACCGACGCCCGTGTCTACCACACCTTTATCGCGATGAGCCCGATGATCATCATCGTCGCGGTCTCTTCGGTCTTCCGCGGATATTTCCAAGGGAAGCAGGATATGATTCCCTCGGCGGTGTCGTCCATCATGGAAACGGTCGCCCGGATCATCGGCGTCCTCTGGTTCTCCTATCTCATGCTCCCGCTGGGCATCGCCTATGCGGCTGCAGGAGCCATGCTTGGCGTTGTTGCCGGCGAGGTCGTTGGAATGGGGGTTCTCCTCTGGCAGTATCATCGGTTGAAGCGACGGGAGCGGCAGGGAGGCTCACCTCCCGGTGATCTCGCAGGAAGCCCTGACAGTGCTGTGAGCCCGAACAAGGACACCTCTGATTTCTCCGCCTATCCGTTCCGCGCCACCTTGCGCCGAGTTCTGCGCATCGCCATTCCGGTGACCGGCAGCCGCCTGGTCGGTTCGCTCTCCTACTTGCTGGAGTCGATTACGACAGCACGCAGCCTGGCTATCGCCGGCGTAGCCGTTGGCGTCGCAACCTCCCAATATGGAGCATTGCAAGGTATGATCATCCCGCTGTTACTGTTGCCAGGAGCGTTAACTTCATCACTCGCCGTCTCGCTTGTCCCTTCGCTGGCTGAAGCGCAAGCCCGCGGTGACATGAGGACGATCCACCTGCGGCTCCATCAATCCTTACGGCTGGCGCTGGTCACCGGCGCTCCGTTCGCCGCGATTATGTTCGTGTTGGCAGACCCGATCTGCCGCCTGGTGTACAACGATGCCACGATCGGAGGTATGCTCAAAATCATGGCCCCCTTCGCCCTCCTGCTGTATATCCAAACGCCGCTGCAGGCCACGCTGCAAGCGCTGGATAAGCCGGGGCGCGCACTGATCAACACGCTGGTTGGGGCCATCATCAAAATCACCTTAATCTTCTATCTCGCTTCGAACCCAACACTAGGAATCTACGGGGCCATCATCGCCATTATTATCAACTTTATTATCGTGACGGTTATGCATGCGGTTGGTGTATCAAAATCACTGCGGTATCGCATGCCTTACCTGGATATCCTCAAGGTTGGAGCAGCAATGATCATTATGGCCGCCGCCGCAGACTATTTATATAAAAACCTCATCCTAAGCTCGCAAATGGGCTGGCAGTTCTTGATGGCGGCCTCTCTATCCGGATTGCTGTATCTAGCTCTTGCTGCCATCATGGGATTGTTTGATCTCCATGACCTGAAACGGCTCCCTATCCTAGGTAAATGGTTCCGGAAGTAACGGAGGTCATTGTTTTTCGTCCATCGCATTGATATACAGCTTTCCATTATGATCGATACTGCAAAAGAACACCTGCTTGAAATCCATTAAACCCTTCATTTGGATCTGATTTTTCAACCAAAAGCGGGTCTTCCCGATTTTACGCAAGTTCTCGTCGTTCACCTTGCCATCCATAATGAGCGGCAGCGGAAGAGCTTCATACTTGATTTTGGCAGAGAGGTCAGCATCCTTCTTCTTGGAAGGTTGCCCTCCCCCTCCTCCAGATTTTTCTTTAGGAATCACACTCAGCTGCCCGCTCGTTTCCAGCACGGCAAACTCGACATCGGCTACGCTGTCGATTTGCTGCGAACGCAGCTGCATCATTAAGTCATCTAAGTTGTAACGCTGACGTTTCATTTCTTTTCGGTTGATTTGCCCGTTTTGAATGATGACACTAGGTTCGCCGTCAAACCACAGCCTTAACTTCCGGAATCGAAGCGACAGCATGGCGATAACGATCTGAATCAATAGCAGGGTCAACATCGGTATGACTCCGTCATAGAGCGGTCGCTCTATATCTTCCAAGGCAAAAACGGCGATCTCTGCGATCATAATCGAGATGACCAAATCGAAGATTGACAGCTCGCCGATTTCTCTTTTTCCCATGATCCGCATGACTCCGAATACCAAAAAATACATCAGGACGGTTCGGAAAACATGGTTTGCCACATGCTCGACCACGCCAATCCCTCCTTCAGGTTACAAGTTCGCACAAAACATGGTATTGGTATTCTGACCGCCGACCTCCCGTTCCATGCGAAAGAGATCCGGTTAAAATCCGGGAGGTTTACATGAATCTTCCTCACTCAATTAGGCCAAGTTGGTCTATCCGAGTTAGCTTGACCATAAAATGTGGTAAAACGTCTGTCGAAGACATGAAAAACAGGAGGCTGACCACAATGCATTTGATCCGCCGAATTTTCGGGATGCGTATGTCCCAGCCCACCGTTGCCGGGTTGTGGTATGGATTTTTATGGATGATGATCGGCGCATTGATTCTCTCTTTATTGTTACAAGGTGAAATGGTTGAAGAGTTGGAACTGTCGATGTACACGTATCTGGTGCATGCCGTTGCCGTCTTGTTCGCGGGGATTGTCTCCGGCAAACGTGCCAAACAGAAAGGATGGTATCAAGGCGCATTAACCGGAGCATTGTATGTGCTCATCTTGCTGTTGATCAGCTTCTTGGCTCTGGATACATCACTAGGGCTCCGGGAATGGGCATATATCCTGCCTGGGTTTGTCATCGGTGCTATCGGCGGCATGATTGGCGTAAATCTTGGCCGCAAGTAACTATAGTTTTACGAACGGCCTCCATTCATGGTAAGTTGGACTTAAGTCTATCGACATCATCATGAGGAGGTCGTTCTTGCACGATGTATCATTCCATGTCCGGCATTTCATGGCTAACCGGGATTTCCGTCATCATCATCGTCTGGGTAAACACGCTTCGCTCGCCGTGGCATGCCGTTACTTCTTTTTTTGAACAATTGATTAAATCCAAACATTTGCTTTGGCTTCTGCTGCTCACGGTAGGCGTATTGCTGATCAATAAGTTTGAACTAATCCTAGAAGATCATCTTCCCTTTCATCACGATTTCACGCCGTGGGTATATCGTATGGAGGGACATTTCGTTTCAACGTTTCAAAGTCTGTTTCATTCAACGACTGTAACTGCCATCTTGGCTTTCTTTTATTTGGTCATCCTGCAGGCATTAATTCTTGCATCGCTCGGGATCTATGCTTCCGATGATCGTCTGCCGTTTCTGTATGCCACTTGTTGCACCGTGATCCTCAATTATTTGGCAGCGATCCCGTTTTATTTACTGTTCCCGGTGAATGAAGTATGGTCTTATCCTCCCTCGGGAGCTGATTTTTATATGCTGGAGGTTTTCCCCAACTTCGAACAGGTGTATCGCCCCTTGTCCGGTCTGGATAACTGCTTTCCTAGCCTGCACACCTCGGTCTCCGTCTCGATGGCAATATTGGCGATTCGTTCAGGAAACCGGCGCTGGGGCTGGTTTGCTTCCCTTTGTTCCTTGATTATCGTGTTATCTATCTTTTATATGGGGATTCATTGGTTCACAGATATGCTTGGGGGGCTGGTACTGGCTGTTTTGGCTTCCACCCTCGGCCTTGTTTGGGGCAACCGTTTAGCGAATTCCACGCGATTTGGCAACCTTAAGCCGCATCAGTCCATCACTAAAACGTCTATCGACGTACATTCCAAGTAAAACTGACCGCGGTTAGCGACCATAAAAAAAAAGAGCCTGCAACAGGCTCTTTCTTATTGTGTTTGTCTGCTTATGAGATTAACCTTCCGACTCTTTAATGGTGTGGCTGATCGCGCTGCGATCAAACGTCAGCTTGGTGACGTCATTCACGCGAAGCACGACCGTATCGTCAGTCAGCTCCATAATCGTTCCATGCAATCCGCCAATCGTAACGATCTTATCGCCTTTCTTCAAAGCGCTCAGCATCGAGTTCCGTTGCTGTTGCTTCTTCTTCTGCGGACGAATCAATAAAAAGTAGAAAACGGCGATCATAATAACAAACGGAATGATCATGGAGATTAGCGGATTACCTCCAGATGTTTGTTGCGCGGCATACTGAAAGAACATGTGATTTCCCCCTTTCCAACATCAAACTGAAACTTTGCTTAAAATCCTTTGTCATTGCCAAACAGACCGTACTGCTCAAAAAATTCATCCCGGAAACTCAACAACCGATCTTCCATAATCGCTTGACGCACTTTACCCATCAAATTGATGAGGAAATGCAGATTATGGTATGTAGTTAATCGCAGCCCAAACGTCTCATCGGCTTTGATCAGGTGGCGGAGATACGCCCTGGAGTAATTTCGGCAGGTATAGCAGTCACACTCGGGATCCAGCGGTCCGAAATCGTTGGCATACTGAGCATTGCGTACGACTAAACGGCCTTGGCTGGTCATCGTCGTTCCGTTACGCGCAATCCGTGTCGGCAACACGCAATCGAACATGTCGATGCCGCGAATCGCTCCTTCAATTAAAGCATCCGGAGACCCGACGCCCATCAAATAACGGGGCTTGTCTGCCGGCAGCAGCGGAACGGTATATTCCAGCACCTCGTACATGAGCGGCTTAGGCTCGCCTACACTCAGTCCACCAATAGCATACCCCGGAAAATCTAGGGAAGTCAAATCACGAGCGCTTTGCTTGCGCAGGTCCTCGTACATGCCGCCTTGAACGATGGCAAACAACCCTTGATCCTGTGGACGAGCATGGCTCTTCAAGCAGCGTTCCGCCCAGCGGGTCGTACGCTCCAGCGAATTTTTCACATATTCATAATCCGCCGGATACGGCGGGCATTCATCAAACGCCATCATAATGTCCGAGCCGAGTGCGTTTTGAATTTCCATAGCAACTTCCGGAGACAGGAATAGTTTGTCACCATTCAGGTGGGAGCGGAAATGCACGCCTTCCTCCGTGATTTTGCGCATTTCACTCAGCGAGAACACTTGAAACCCGCCGCTGTCTGTCAAAATCGCACGATCCCAATTCATAAATTTATGCAGTCCGCCTGCCTCACGAATAATCTCATGTCCCGGACGCAGGAAGAGATGGTACGTGTTACTTAAGATGATCTTCGCATCCATCTCCTTCAGTTCTTCCGGACTCATCGTTTTTACCGTTGCCTGCGTACCCACCGGCATAAAGATCGGGGTCTCGAACGAGCCGTGCGGAGTATGCACGCGCCCTAACCGGGCTCCGGACTGCTTGCAGGTTTTGATATGTTCATACGTAATTGCTGCTGCCAATCTGATCAACCGTCCTCTACTCAAATAAAAATACGTTTAGTAAATAAACATGGCGTCGCCAAAGCTGAAGAAACGGTACTTCAAGTCGATCGCTTCCTGATAAGCCTTAAGGATCCGCTCGCGTCCTGCCAGCGCACTGACCAGCATCACCAGCGTCGATTTCGGAAGATGGAAGTTCGTAAGCAACGCATCGACCAGTCCAAACTGGTATCCGGGATAAATAAAGATCCCTGTCCAGCCGCTGCTCTTGACGATCGGTCCGCCCTCACATTGCTTTGCTACCGTCTCCAGCGTTCGGGCCGAGGTGGTTCCGACGGCAATGACCCTGCCGCCTCTCGCTTTCGTTTCATTTAAGATGTCAGCCGTTTCCTGCGGCAGCACATAATATTCTTCATGCATGACATGATCCTCAACCCGGTCCACCGACATCGGCCGGAACGTGCCTAGCCCGACGTGCAAAGTGACAAAGGCGATCGTCACCCCTTTTGCCCGCACCTGCTCCAGCAGTTCTTCGGTGAAATGCAAGCCCGCCGTTGGTGCGGCGGCCGAACCCTCATGCTTGGAATACACCGTCTGATAACGTTCGCGATCATCCAGCTTCTCCTTAATGTAAGGAGGTAACGGCATTTGCCCCAAGCGATCTAGGATTTCGTTAAAAATCCCTTCATAGGCGAACCGAAGCACGCGTTCCCCCATGTCTCCCTCGGACTCAACGGTGGCTCTCAGTTCGTCCCCGAACACGATCACCGCCCCGGTCTTTAATTTCTTACCGGGTTTGACCAAGGCTTCCCAGCGATCTTCGCCCAAATTTTTGAGCAGCAGCACTTCGGCTTTGGCACCGGTCCCTTCTTTTGTTCCAAACAACCGGGCAGGGATCACCCGCGTATCATTCAGCACCAGCGTATCGCCTGGCTGCAAGTAATCCAATATATCGGAAAACTTGTGATGCCGGATTTCACCGGTCTGTTTATTTAGCGTCAGCAAGCGCGAAGCGGTGCGATCAGCTAGTGGGGTCTGAGCGATGAGCTCCTCTGGAAGCTCGAAGTCGTATTGATCTACATTCATCGGTATATTCTCATTCCTTAACGATAGACACGTTTTGATAGTAGTGTTGCAAGATTTGCCTGTAATCATACCCAGCGTCGGCCAATCCTTTGGCTCCCCATTGGGAAAGTCCCAAGCCATGGCCGTTGCCGCGTCCCACGAAGACGAATTGATTCGACGTGTCCACCACGCGGGCGGTTCGATCGCCGCTCATCACCACCAGCTTGCCGCTCGCTGTCGTCTTGCCCGATGCCGACTGAATCGTCGTTGTGGACGTCGCGGTGCCGGTACCTGTCGTTCCTCCTGCACCTTGTACAGTATAACGTCCTGTTTGCACGATATCAAACAAAGTGCTGGGCAAGCCATTCAGAGCAGAGCGATACGTGTCCGCATATTTGACGTTCAATGGCTGTCCGTTGGCTGTAACTTGGGTCACGCGTCCGGATGGGCCCCGTTGGCTGACCTCCAGATTGGATATCGAGGAAGGAACGTCGGAGGTCGTTTTCCCCTTTAGAGACTTCACCAGTTCATCGGAGGTATATGGTCCGCGAATCCATGCATAGGAGCTGGATTCAGGCACCTTGTCCAATACGATGGCTTGGTCGCCTGGATTCAGCTTCGCTAGGGGCTCTACATCCGATTGAATGAGCGGCAGCTTCCGGACCAGTACATTGCTGGTCGTCACCGTCAGCTTCTGCAACCCTGCCGGATTCGTCCCGTTGACGACGGTATTATCTTCACGGACATATCCTGTGATCCCGTTTGACAGCAGCACATGATACCACGATTTTAATGAGGCTTGTGCCGATTCATCTCCATCGCTGGGTACGCTGGCGTAGATCGGGTTCACATTCCCCCAAACCTCAACCGAATCTGCGGTCACCCCGCCGCTGTTGGATGCAAAGATGCCTTCGACAATTTGTCCGTTTGACGATACCAGCACTTCTCCCGCAGTAGCATCTACCGCTTGAACGATGCTGGCGACCTCTTTCTCTGTCCCGTTGTAGACCTGGCTTAGTGTCGTATCCACCAGTCCAGCTACTTTAAACTTATTAAGCCCTGCATTATACAGCGCATAGCTGCGCGCCGCAACCGCTTGAGCCTTCAACGCTTCCTGCGGCCAAGACGATGGTACTTCGCCGGCGACAACGGAATACAGATATTGCTCTAACGGCACCTCGTTGACAAGCGCCAGTTGACCGTTCACTTTACTAATCTCAAAATCCCCGCGGTAGCTGCGTCCCGAACGCTCCACCACCTGGATCGGCGAATTGCCGTTATCCCGAACTGTCAATTTGGCGCCTTCTCCGCTTAACTCATAATGGTCCACACTGACTGGACCCTCCAAATTCAACGTCACGTCCCGATGCAGGAGTAATGCAGGGACATGCTCATTCACCGGCGCTAAAGAAAGCCCCGGATACAGTCCGGACAACTCGGTTTGGAGTGCGGACTGCTCAGAGGCACTTAACGCGCCCCCAACCCATACCGCATACTGTCCCGAGCCGGTCATCGCCACAACGGCCTCTGCATGCTGTGCGGACAGCGTTTGGCGAAGATTCTCGGCCTCCGTCTGGCTTGCAAACGAACCGGCGGAGACGTAGAGTGGTCCACGTGCTTCGGCTTTAGCACCTTTTAACGATGCGGCTAAAGATTGGCTGATCCGATCCGCTGCTTTTTGCGCTTCTGCCGCACTGACGTAAGGGCCTGTATACACGC
This sequence comes from Paenibacillus sp. J14, assembly GCF_000518465.1. Taxonomy (NCBI): domain Bacteria; kingdom Bacillati; phylum Bacillota; class Bacilli; order Caryophanales; family Paenibacillaceae; genus Paenibacillus; species Paenibacillus sp. J14. The sequence continues at coordinate 27,630 of NZ_JADQ01000051.1, forward strand.
GGTAGATTGTGCTTCCCGCTTGATTTACCGCATAAGCCACCGGCCGATCAGATGTAGCCTGCAGCTTCTTAACCGCAGCTGCGACCGTTACCCAATCCGCAGATTCCAACGCTTTCACCTTATAACCGCTGACGCTAAATCTCGTTGTAGCTCCCGCTCCCAACTGGAGCCAAGACTCCGGCCCTGTACTGCCTGCCAGGATGACCTCTGCCGCAGCTGCCGTTTTTAAAGTAACGGCCGGAGTAGTCGATTTATAGGTGCTGCCCAAGTCCAGGTACATAGCTACGCGGACAAGGGATGTATCTGAATCATCAGCTGCTGCCGGCAACTGAAAAGCCCCAGCTAACAGCAAGCCCGCAATCATGCCTTTTCCCCATCGGGCTAACGAAAATGACCGCTTCGTTCGTGTTGTACGTTTCAACCTTGCTTCTCTCCCTTCATGGTGCCTTCGAGCCAAATTCACTGAGGTCTTAAGGTGTCTCCGGCATCGGCAGACCTAAATGCTGATACGCTGCCGGCGTAACCACCCGTCCGCGCGGCGTCCGCTGCAGAAATCCAATCTGCAGCAGGTAAGGCTCATATACATCCTCGATCGTCTGACTCTCCTCGCCGATGGTCGCAGCGATCGTGTCCAGGCCGACAGGCCCGCCGCGGAAGCTCGTAATCATTGCCCGCAGCATTTTATGGTCGATCAAATCCAGCCCCATAGGATCAACCTGCAGCATTTTCAGCGCTTCTTTGGCAATTTCTGTGGTAATCATGCCATCGCCCCGCACCTGCGCATAGTCGCGCACGCGCTTCAACAAGCGATTTGCAATCCGCGGCGTTCCCCGCGAACGAAGGGCGATTTCCGTCGCCGCATCCCCAATCATTTCGATGCCGAAAATATCCGCGCCTCGCGATACGATATAGCTAAGCTCATCGATGTTATAGAACTCGAGCCGGCTGACGACGCCAAAGCGGTCGCGCAACGGCGCCGACAAGAGCCCTGCCCGCGTCGTTGCGCCTACAAGCGTAAAGGGCGGCAAGTCCAGTCGAACCGACCGCGCACTTGGCCCCTTGCCGATCATAATATCCAGCGCAAAATCCTCCATCGCTGGATACAGCACTTCCTCCACCGTCCGATGCAGCCGGTGAATCTCGTCGATAAACAAGACGTCGCCTTCCTGCAGATTGGTCAGCAGCGCAGCCAAATCCCCCGGCCGTTCAATCGCAGGCCCAGAGGTCGTACGCAGGTTCACACCTAGCTCGTTGGCAATGATATTCGCCAGCGTTGTTTTGCCGAGCCCCGGCGGTCCATAGAGCAGCACGTGATCCAGCGCTTCCTTGCGCATTTTCGCTGCTTCAATGTATATTTTTAAGTTTTCCTTGATCTGGTTCTGTCCGATATACTCCGCCAAATAACGCGGCCGCAGGCTTAACTCCACCGCCTGATCTTCCATCATTAAATTCGCGGAGATGATCCGGTCCTCCATCATGCGCTACGCTCCCCTTCCTGTCCTCATCCTCAGCCGGCGTACAGCAGCTTGAGCGCCTTCTTCATGACGGAATCCACCGCCTCGTCCGGCCCGACATCGTCCTTCAGGCGATGCCATACCTTGTCCAACTCTGCTTCGGTATACCCCAGCGCTTTTAGGCCTTCGCGGGCCTCCGGCCATCCCGGATTACCGCCATCTCCCAAGATCTCGCCGGCATCCGCAGGCACTGGATCAAACAACGTGCCGCCAACGCCCTCCAACTTGTCCTTCAGATCCAAAATCATCCGCTGCGCCGTCTTCTTCCCAATCCCCGGCAGCTTGGTCAAGAAGGAGATGTTCTCCTGGTGAATTGCCGCCACAACATGATCCGGATTTCCACCGCTCAAAATCCCCAGCGCGACACGCGGGCCGATCCCGGATACCTCAATCAGCTTGCGGAACAGCTTCTGCTCCTCACGAGTGGGGAATCCAAACAACAGAATCGCATCTTCACGCACATGGTGATGGGTGTAGATCGTCACCGTCTCTTGTCCTTTGGCTGCAAAAGCATAAGGATTCGGACAAAATACCCGGTACCCTACCCCTTGTACATCCAAGACGACGTACTCTGTTTCCAAATGGGCAATCTGGCCCCGTAAAAAATCAATCATGAACGCAATACCTCGTTTATTTTAGAGTTTAAAGTATACGAATGTGCATGGCAGATTGCCACGGATAATGCATCCGCCACGTCGTCGGGCTTCGGAATCGCCTGGAGCTTCAGGAACATGCGCGTCATCTCCTGCACCTGGCGTTTCTCCGCTTTCCCGTAACCGACGATTGCCTGCTTCACCTGCATCGGGGTGTATTCCGCAATCGGAAGCCCCTTCTGCGCCGCAGCAAGCACCAACACGCCCCTCGCTTGACTGACCAACATCGCCGTCGTCACGTTCCGATTGAAAAACAGCTTCTCGAACGCCACCGCATCCGGCTTATATTTGTCAATCAACTGAACCATCGCCTCATAAACATGCATAAGCCGTTCTTCCTCCGGCGTATGGGCTTCAGTTTGAATGCAGCCATACTGCACCGGCGTAACCTTATTGCCTTGTTTATCAATAAATCCGAACCCGACAATCGCAATGCCAGGGTCAATTCCAAGTATCCGCAAGGCTCATCTCTCCCTATCGTTGCTATAACTCCCCCATGATCCTCGGATGGAGCCCTGTCCTACATAAAGCGAACATATGTATTCACTTTATTATAGCAAAAGATCGGTCAAGATTGAGGAAAAACTTATTTGCAGGTGAAAAAAGTGTAATTCATGCAGGCAAAATAAAAAGAGGGATGTCCCTCCGTTATCTACGATAACTTATGAGAACTCCCTCTTCTGGTTGATCCAATCCATCTTTCGGCGAACGAAAGCGTGCAACGAGTTGCTTTATGGCTGTTCCTCCTGCTGCATCACTCTCTCCGACGGCTCAATTGCAAAATCGCTGAAGGTGGACAATACACTATTGTATTCCTCCACATCCTGAATACGAATTCCTTGCCGCAGCTGCTGGATGACTTCTGCCGGCAAGGCGCTCTCCATCATTTCCACGTCAATCTGAAAAAAAGTACGAACCGCCTTCTCCTTCTTCGGTGGACCGTCAAATAACGTCAAGTTGCCATCCTTGTCCAAGCCGATGTATCCTTGCGTTTTGCAGTCTTCGGAAAGACCATCGATCCTCTCTTCGATCCATACGTCGCCCCCGGCGCCAAGTCTGCCTTTCCATGTCGGGTGATCCTTCATCAACTCAGCGATTTCATTTGGGGTCATAATGCCGAGAACACTGCTTTCTTCTCCACAGGTATATATTTTCGTCAGATGGACGATTCTCGATTTCCCCTCTTCCAGCTCCGATAACCATTCGTTATCGGCATCCGGAGCAGCTTCTTGCCACATGCCAAGGGTTTCGATCGCCATCGGTTCACGAGCCATCAACTTCTCCATTTGATCGGATAATGGAAGCCCCATCCAGGCCATAACCGCAATCAGAGCCAAGGCGCTGGCGGTCCATATGGCGCGTCTCCATCTTCTCCATCGCTTTTTCAGATGTTTTTTGATTTGGAAGATATTCACGGTTATCCCCTTCTATCGGACTTTTGTCTCTATTTTGACCGATAGTGGAAGCCTTTATTCAATTCTCAAAAACAACGGCTGCCTTTCGTAAGCATCAAAAAAGCAGCCATCCGTTAAGATGACTGCTCCATAGATCGGGACGACACGATTCGAACATGCGACCCCCTGGTCCCAAACCAGGTGCTCTACCAAGCTGAGCTACGTCCCGTTATCAAGTGATTTACCGATTTCTAAAAAATCGGGCCACTCTTTCTATTATAGCGACTTCGACATAGAAGTCAAGCATTAATATTCGATTTTATTCGTTATTATCTATTCCCCTTCAGACGTACAGTCACTTCTTGCGAGTCGGATGGAACCGATACCTTATAAGCGTTATTCGGGTGGTATATAATAAAGACCATCATCACCCAATTGTAATAAGTAGTCGGTATCAGCTGCTGTAATCAAAACTTCATTCCCATTGTCCCTTATTTCTTTATAATAGATGTGTCCATCGTGATAATATAATACTTCACTTGCTTCATCATATTGAAAATTGTCAGTCAACCTTTCTTTATTAATCAAAGAACTCCAGTCTAGGGTTTGTCCATCCTCGATCTCAATCTTAAATACGTGGATACCTGTTATATTCGTAATTCTATAATCAGTGGCATAAACATAATAAAGGTGTTCGTCCCGCCTTTTTATATCTTCAATCCGCATACTCCCTCGACTGTCGATGATCTCGACCAGATCGTTATAGACCACAATGTGAAAACTTTCCCTACCACTGGAGCCGTAAAACTCCGGATTTTCAATGTACTGAATTACTTTTAAGGAATCAGCTTCAAAAAATGAAAAGAATTTTGATATTTCTTCTATCTCTTTAATAGAAAACTGTGGATTTTCCCTTAATCTATCGGCTAGTGTGTTCATGATCTTTGTTTTCTCTGAATCCTCTACTTCTCCTCTATCCCACCTGTTGAATAATGCTTGAAGATCTTCTTGTCCTCGCTTTTGATCAGAGTTGATATAATAAAGTACGCCTATTAAAATCAGACAACTTACAATAACAATTAAATTTTTTTTCATTTATTATAAAAAATCCTCTCGCATGTGTTTTTTCTTTATTCATATTCAATCATACCAACTATTCCACCAGCCTTCAAAGACTTTCAGGAATAAATAGTTTCCGCCACCTATTGTCGGTAATAAAGAATAGTCAATTACATGTGGAGTATACGTATACAATACCCATGCTGGAAAAGTGTCCACCTGTATTTTCCCAGCATAAGTCACACCACCAGATGTTTTTGATACACCGCCATTAACAGTCGAAAACACATCTAGCTTGGAATCATGCAGCCACTTATCATACATCCACGCACTGGCAAGTTCGACCTGCTTATCAAAACCGGTGTACGTGGTAATATCTCCACTATCCGTCGCTCCATAGCCCATAGCGTAATGAAATGCTCTTCTATTAACGTTAGTATCTGTACTGGTAACTAGACTGCTTTCTTTCTGTAGGGTAACCAGTATCACTCGAGGATTAATACCCGCATTCTTTGCTGCATCACTAATAACCTTTGAAGGTTTTACTGTTCTACCAGTATCATAAGCATTACCACTAGAATTGATAGCATAAATCTTAATGCTATTCCTCAAAACAGAATTTTTACTTGTAAGGAAACTCTGAATTTCACTTTCAGTCATTGCGTCGTCATTGTTATAAAGAAAATCACTTGAGGATAATAGTGAATTCATCCTTTTGCCGGCAACATAATAATCGACAACTGCAAAAGGAGTAACAGAACTATTCTCAAGCCTATTAACAGTGGAACTATCAACTAGCCCTTGGGAATATTGTTTAGCTATTTCATCTTTCAAAGTTGCTTCTGCATTGCTGAATTTTCCAAGATTTATTTGATACAGCTCTTTCTCCCGAAAGTAAGATGTCTGCAGTTGATTGTTATAAAAAATATTCTCGACAACTTGTCCATTCTTAGAATAGTCGTAAACTGTTTTATACCCTGCTGTGTCAGTAACTTGAATAATTCTATCATTGTCCCATTGAATATCGTAAATTCGTCCGTCAGAATGGATTTCATTTTTAATTCGGCCGCTTTCATCATAAATCATAATGTTCTCATCAATAAGATTGGCCTTATTTTGCTTCAAATTCTTTGGTAGGGAGTCATAAACAGCAGAAATTTCATCTAATGTTCTTTTTGAAAGATTCGTTTCCGCTGCATAAACACCTGAATTAAGACTAAGTAATAATAAAGATGCCAAAAGACTAAATACAGTTAATGCTTTCATCTTTTTTGAGATCACTGTTTTTCACCTCTTTAAAAGTTTTTCATTCCAATTAAAAAACAGCACATCTAACCCTACAAGAAATTCTCAATCTTTCTATTTAGACTAAATCCCTCCTCCTCTCTAAAAGCCCACTCTATCAACTATGTACAAAACATTTTTTATCTTATAATAGTATCTAGGCTGTTTGCTTTGAACATAGCAAAGAGCGTACAGAGTTGATTTCCATCGCTCCTCCAAAAGCAGTATGGAAATCGACTCTTATTTATTGCAGCAAGATACCAGATATCAGATACACCCCTTCTGGTATTCTTGATACAATCAGTCATTATTGAACATCAATATCTGCTTCATTAATCAAACCATTCAATACATAAACACTTCGACTTACACCTTTCCTACGCTCATTCTAAACAATGCTTGTTTGAAGCGGAAATTCTGCGTTGTCCGCCTCCGGCACGCACATTAAAGCTAACATCTTACAACATCGACGCAAGACAGAAACTGCAAATTAAATGTCGAAGAAGAGAGGGGATAACTGGGTTGGCTGCACTATTGTAAAAGAAGTAAAGTGGTACTCATGATGGAGGGATTACCATTAATCTTGAGGTAAATATTGTAATTTTATACATATTATATAGTGTATTCAACTTGATTTCAATATTTTTTGTCAAGCATTATTACATCAATAGGAAATATATCCTTTTAAATCCCAACTTCTTCTTATTACTCGCTGGATTCCTTCCTTTTCATTCCCTCCTTCTTAAAACTAAAGATAGTCTTATTTATAATTTCCTGCTACAACTTCTGGTTCCTGGCTATCTCCGCCGATTACTGAAGAAACCAAATTTCTTTTCATTTGTATATTCAAAAGTAAACGGCTTAACCATGTAACTTTTGTATCGTTTCCTCCTGAGCTCTTCGGTGTCATTTGGTATTGTAATTATTAAACTTAAGATCATCTCACGTTGTAACAAAAAAAGCAGATTTATTAAATCACGATCCGTGATTTAACAAATCTGCTTGTTTGATGCCGGTGAAGGGACTCGAACCCCCACGGTTTCCCTCACGATTTTGAGTCGCGCGCGTCTGCCAATTCCGCCACACCGGCAAAGGGAACGCGCCCTAAGAGATTCGAACTCCTGACCTTTTGATTCGTAGTCAAACGCTCTATCCAGCTGAGCTAAGGGCGCGTATGATTATGGAGCGGACGACGGGAATCGAACCCGCGACCCTCGCCTTGGCAAGGCGATGCTCTACCGCTGAGCCACGTCCGCATAATCAAATATGAAACTGGTGAGCCATGAAGGACTCGAACCTTCGACACCCTGATTAAAAGTCAGGTGCTCTACCAACTGAGCTAATGGCTCGTACAAAACAAAGAAGTTAAATGGCGGAGCCGACGGGATTCGAACCCGCGATCTCCTGCGTGACAGGCAGGCATGTTAGGCCTCTACACCACGGCTCCACACGAGAATAATGCCATCCTCTGGAAGAGGATAATTGCGGGGGCAGGATTTGAACCTGCGGCCTTCGGGTTATGAGCCCGACGAGCTACCGGGCTGCTCCACCCCGCGTCAGTAATAAAGAAGTTATGGTGGAGGCTGAGGGGATCGAACCCCCGACCCTCTGCTTGTAAGGCAGATGCTCTCCCAGCTGAGCTAAGCCTCCA
>NZ_JADQ01000052.1:0-34403 GCF_000518465.1 Paenibacillus sp. J14
TCTGAACCTCTATTTTACTCGGTAGTTCAAAAAGTGTTCTTCCCATCACGATGAGTTTCTTAGATGCAAACTCGACGTCGAATCTTGAATTCAGCTTACATCCAAATTTCAATGACGTTATGATCATTCGACCCGAACGCCGCAAAATCCTGCCGGCCGATCCGAACGCCGCCGCTCCGGTAAAAGCCCGGGTTCTCCCGGACCGGGATCTCTTGGCCGTTGATCCGCACCACGCGGCCTTGGCCTTTCAGGTGGTAGATAAACGTGGTGGGGATGCCCATCCACGCAAATTCAAACCGCAGTCCATCTAAATGCGGCGGCAGCACGGGGTCGATGATTAGGTTCTCCCCTTGCACTCGAATGCCTAGGCAGTTGGAGATCAGCTGGTTCATATAGATTCCGGGGCCGCTGGAATAGATTCGCCAGCCGCCTTTCACCGGCACCTTCCCGCTCCGCAGCTCATCAAACCGCTCCTCCGCCTCGTAACGGGTGGCGAATTTACCGTCCGAACTGCTGAAGTAGACGTTGCTTTGCCGCAGCTCCGCATTTGGCACGACATCCTTCAGCCCCACCGGGTTAATCTTGTGCAATCCGCTCCAGGCTTCCTCGGCTTTGCCCAGCTTCGCCATCGCTTCGATGAAGCGGATATGGGCATGGACGTACTGCAGTCCGATCTCACGCCCGAAGTTGGACGCCTGCTCCGCCCGCTTGAAGTGCGTGCTTACACCGCCTCGGTACTTGGCCGGCCGATCCATCAACCGTACGCCATCCGGATGGTACAGCTTCTCTCTAATCACGCCGTAATGGGCTTCCGCCTGTTCCGAGGTAAGCAACTCGGCGATCATGCTGCGAGTCATCGGCAGCAGGCGGTAATGAATTCCCGTTTTCGTATCCGATGGATGCAACATTAGTTCGGCTTGGCCCGGTTGTTCCATATAGACGAAGCCCGGGATTACTTCGGTGCTCAGCATATACTTGTTAAAATCACGCTTGATGCCCACCGCCAGCTCCGCAAGTTCCTCCGCCCAACTCGGTTCCTCTTCCGACAGCGCCTCCGCCAACTGACGGAACGTCTGGTACGTTAACGCCACCGTCCAGCTGCTGCTCATAAAGCGCTTGAGCTGGGCGTTCGCCGGTTGCAGCGTATCATCCCAATCCCCGTCGCCGTAGGAAGACAAGTAGGTGTCATGCAAGAAATGGCTGCGGATATAGCCAATTTCCTTCTTCGCGTGCTCGCGGATCGTCGCCGGTGCAGCAGACGGTTCAAAGCTTCCTTTGACCGTATACGGAACCTTTTCATCCAGCAGTCCATAGTCCCCGGTCGCCGTCAAATAATCACTTAGCACCTTCAGCGGCCAAACGATGATGTCGCCGTGGCTCTCCTCCTGCTGAATCCGGAAGTACCGATCAAACATAAACCATTGCGGCCAATTGCCATCGTCCTCATATTGGTGAGCATACACCGTCTTCAGGATGTCCTTGACCACCTCGTATTTTTGCGTCGCCAAAAAATATTCCGCCGGCCCCTGGCACACATCACGGGTTCCCCAAGCCGCCCCGCCGTATTGCTCCAGCCCGTGAGGCACCGAGAAATGAACGAGCATATTGTGCGTATACCACCAGGCCAGCGTATTAAGCTTTTGCAGCTCCTGAGCTGCAGGTGCGGACGCTTCCTCCAGCGATAACCGGAAACCGTTCATCACTCGGCTCAAAAACGCACGATACCGAACGCTTTCTTCCTGGACTTCCTGAATCGCTGGCTGCGATTCCCCGCCGTGCAGCAGCCCTTGCACCGTCAGTGTCCAATGGCTGCTAGGCTCTGTTTCCAACACCACCAGTGACGAGCTGCCCGGCGCGGCACCCGGAGCCAGCCGACGCTCATCAACCACGCTAAAGCCCGTTCCCGTCACGTGCATCCGGTAAGCCAGGTCCGGATAGACGGAAGCAGACAGCGCTTCACGGTCGGCGCGGAACGTCAGCACCGTATTTTTTTGCTCCATAAGGAAAGAACGTTGAAACTCCACATCATTCATCACGATTTGGTTGGTCACCAAATAACGGTACGCTCGGCCGTTTTTAGATACGACGTTTAACGCAAGTTCCGGGGAATTCGTTGCGGTATAGTTGGTGATCACGATTGTATCGTCCGCTAGTTTATAGGTCCAACGGGCATAGTTAAAGCCCATCTCAAACATCGACGGCATCGTCAGCAGCCGATACACTCCGTCCACGTCCACATAGATCCGTTGCCCGGACGCTTTGGATACGTTCAGCGCGTTACGTACGTTGGATACCCACTTGTGGAACGAGGTGTTGCCCACGACGACTTGGGAATTAAAGACGCCGTACATGTACGAAGTTGTGGTGAGCACTTCGCCGCCCACCCGGTCGTTCCCGCCGGACATCAAGATGATGCCGTGCGGACGCTCGACTCGAAGTTCTTTGGCCTTCAAAACGACATGCTCGTGCGTATCCGTAAAGAAGGACAGCAGCTGCCCGCCATCCCGCTCCTCGTGCTGACGATGCGGGAACGCAGCCTCGATTTCGGCGTCGTCCATCGGTAAACCCGACAACGGCTCACCAATTTCCTTCGCCAAGGCTACGGAAGCTGCAGCCTCAACCGCATTTCCAGGAGCGGCCTCTAATTCGCGCCACGCATCTTCAATCAACTCCTCGAATTCCAACGTCTCGATCGCTTCCGGATGATCCTCCCACACCAGCCCGTAGAAGACAACCCGCGCTTGCCCATTCAGCACCTGACGACCTGTTTGAAGCGCTGCGTACGCAAATTCATATTGATATACTTCATTCGCCAGTTCCTTGCACGTCAGCGCTTCGGGGTGATCCGTCTCCTTATAGGACAACCCAAAAAATTGAAAGCCATCGGTCGAAAATCCCGTTGCTCCAGTCAGCGCCCCTTGCTGCAGATATGGGAATTTCCCGCGCTGCGGCTGGTTTTGCCGCGAGCAGATGACCGCCCCTCGCCGTTCATGTTGAAAGACGGTATGGTCAATGTATTGTGACATATACGCTTCATTACTTCGCACCGCTCCCGGTTCGGCAAGCCCGATATCTTGGCCATAAACCACATCGACCTCAACCGTGGTTTGCCCCTCCAACCGAACATCCCAGAACCAAATTCCCCGGGAATCGAGTCTCAAAACGACCTCGTACTGAATCCCTTCGACTTCCCCTTTCCAAACCGCACGATCCGCTCCAAAGCTCAGCCGACTGTTCGAGCGAATGCCGAGTAAGGGAATGGCCCGAATCCCTTCGGGATGATGCAGCCGTAAATACAGATTGTTCATCGATCCTTCCACCGGGCCGGATAACAGCTGATTCATCAGGATGTCCCGATATTTCATTTCGTACAGATCGCCGCTGTTCCATAACGTAAAGGTCAAGTCCCCCGCACGAAGAACTTTCCTCGCCTCCGTTGCTGTCGTCATCCTTTCCACTCCTTTGATCCTTATGATGATTTCTATTTTTGCAAAATAAATCGCACGCCGGCAGCATCTCGGCTGTTGGGACCTACAAAGGCAATAAACTCGCCCGCATCGCTGCTGTAAGTCAAATCGCTGTGATGATATCGCAGCTGCGCCTCGTTGATGTCAAAAGTGACTTCCTGCGTTTCCCCGGGCTGCAACAAGATTTTGCGAAATCCCTTCAGCTCCTTGACCGGTCGAACCACGTCCCCCGCGATATCGCGGATATAGAGTTGTACGGTTTCCTCAGCAGCTGCCGATCCGGTATTCGTCACCTTCACCTTGATGGTTAGCGGCTGCTTAGGTGTCATCACCGTTGTCGAAAGTTCCGGCTCGCCATATTCAAATGTGGTGTAGCTAAGACCGAATCCAAACGGGAATAGAGGCTCGTTTGGCATGTCCAAATATTGCGAAACGTATCTGATCTGAGCATCTGGCGCTCCCTTCGGACGTCCGGTGTTGAAATGGTTGTAGTACACAGGAATTTGCCCTGCAGCATAGGGAAAAGACATCGACAACCGTCCCGACGGCTGTACGTCTCCATACAATAGGTCGGCGATCGCGTGGCCGCCTTCGCTGCCCGGGAACCACGCTTCCAGCACGGCATGGGCGCGATCCGCTACGCCGTGAAGATCCAGCGGCCGGCCGTTAAACAACACCGCCGCCATCGGTTTGCCCAACTCAGCCAGGCGCTCGATCAGCGCCAGCTGCACCTGCGGCAGCCGGATATCTCCCCGGCTTCCTGCCTCACCGCTCATTTCCGAGCTTTCGCCTAAGGCCAGCACGATCACATCGGCGCGAGCCGCTGCAGCCACCGCTTCCTCAAGCTGGCGCTCATCGCCTTCCTCGATACCGCATCCCTCTGCTACAACGATGCGGCTTGCGCCTGCCTTCGCGACGAGGCCGTCATAGAGCCGAACCGCCGCTTCCGTCGACCCCTGCCAGGACCACGGCCCAAGAATGTCGCCGCTTTGCGCAAACGGACCAATCAACGCGATGGACTGATCCCGCCGCAGCGGCAGCACGCCGTCGTTTTTGAGCAGAACGCAGGATTTGGTTGCCAGCTCGCGGGCAGCGGCCCGGTGTTCGTCACAGAAGACGATCTCCGCTTCCCGCTTCGGATCTGCACCGCGATAAGGATTGTCAAACAGCCCCAGCTTCTCTTTAAGTTGCAGGATCCGCAGCACAGCTTCATCAATCCGCTTTTCCTCAACCACCCCGGTCTTCACCAGCTCCGTCAAGTGCTTCATATAACAGGTGGTCATCATCTCGATGTCGATGCCCGCTTCGATTGAGCGGCGGGCCGCTTCCTTCTCGTCAGCTGCAGCTCCGTGCGGGATCAATTCCTTGACTGCGCCCCAATCCGAGATAATCACGCCGTCAAAGCCCCATTCCTCGCGAAGCAGCTGACGTAACAAGCGCCGATTACCGGTTGCCGGAATGCCATCCACCGTATTAAACGACGCCATGACCATTTCGCAGCCCTCTTCCAACGCGGCCTTGTAAGCCGGCAGATAAGTCTCGCGGAGCTGCCGTTCCGACATATCGACGGTGTTATAATCCCGTCCGCCTTCAGCCGCACCATAAGCGGCGAAATGCTTCACGCAGGCAGCCACCCGGCTGGTATCGCTCCGCAAATCGCGTCCTTGGAAGCCGCGGACAAATGCCCGAGCAAATTCGCTGTTGAGGTATGGATCTTCGCCCGTCGATTCCATGACTCGCCCCCACCGGGGATCGCGCACCAGGTCGACCATCGGGGCAAACGTAACATGAACCCCTGACACGGCGGCTTCTCTCGCAGCAATCTCAGCGCTTCGCTCCGCTAGAGACAAATCCCAAGAACAGCCGATGGCCAGCGGTACGGGGAAGATCGTTTTAAAGCCATGAACGATATCGGCCATCATCAATAGTGGAATACCTAAACGGTTCTTCTTCAAATGCGCCTGCTGCACGTTGATTGCTTCCTGCGCCCCGGATAATCCAAGAACCGAGCCTGTGTTTCGCACCGTCTCCTCGGTTACGCCCAGTTCCTGCATCGGACCTGTGATTTCCCCTTCCGTCTGAGCTCCTTCAAAGAACGGGACGGCAAGCTGCAGCAACTGGTCAACCTTCTCCTCCAGGGTCATCTGCTTCAGGTAATTCTCTATGGGTTGTTGTGTCATGGGTTCCCCACCTTTTTCGGTATAAAGATTATGGTTAATAGCATATCGGTGAAACGTTTCGATTATTTGAATAGTTGGATTATATATCGAATCAAAAAATCCGTCAATTTTCATAGAAGGAGATTTCATAATTTATAGAAACGTTTCAATAAAGTCGTTTTAACAAACTGAGCATCGGGTAATAATCCGAAAAAAAGATATTGAATACGATTACAATCTGTTTTATAATTAGTCGAAACGTTTCACTTGGTTCTGGTTTTCTAGGAACCGGGTTTATATTTTTCGAAATCGAAACGTTTCACCTGTTTATGATCGCGCAACTGGCGACATCAACTTTGTTATTTCAAGGGGACTCATTTCGATACTTGAGAAGGAGGTGTTGCTGTCCTCAAGGCCGGCTCATCTGTTTTGCATAAAAAAGTTAAATAATGTCTCATATTACTTACAGCTATTATTTTCAGAAAGGACGATCCTTATGTGGAAAAAAACAGCAACTACCCTGATTGCCAGCTCACTGGTGCTCGCTAGCCTTCTTGCTGGCTGCGGTTCGAAAGATAACGCGGCGGATGGCGGCAGCGGGAATGGGGCCGCAAACGGCGGCGACAAACAAGTGCAAATCAGCGTATGGGCGATGGGCGATGAAGCCAAATCGCTGCCGCAAATCGCCGACGACTTCATGAAGGAGAACCCAAACATCAAGGTGGATGTCCAAGCCCTGCCTTGGTCCAATGCACATGACAAGCTGCTGACCGCAGTCGCTTCGAAGAAAGGTCCGGACGTCATCCAAATGGGGACAACCTGGATTCCGGAGTTTGCGAATGCCGGCGCGCTGATGGATCTGACTTCGGTGGTGGACAAGTATCCGGAGTTTAAAGAGGATCAATTTTATTCGGGTGCCGTAAACACGACCAAATATGACGGTAAAATCGTGGGGATTCCGTGGTATACCGAAACCCGCGTCCTCTTCTACCGGACTGACCTGTTGAAGGAAGTGGGCTATGACCAACCGCCAAAAACATGGGATGAACTTCGCGATGCAGCGAAGAAGCTGGCTGACCGCGGCAAAGGGAAATACGGGATCAGCATCGATATGAACGAGCAATCGCTGGCGTTTATGTTCGCCCGCCAGAACGGCTCCAAGCTGCTCGACGAACAGAACAAGCCGCTGTTTAACCAGCCGGAGTTCGTTGAAGCTGTGGAATATCTGAACGGATTCTTTAAGGACGGATCCGCGCCGATTGACCTCGGATTGGACCCGGTACAAGGGCTTAGCGGCGAGGGCGTTGTTCCGATGTTCATCAGCGGCCCTTGGATGATTAACTCCATCAAGACGCAAGCACCGGATTTGGAAGGCAAATGGGCGGTGGCTCCGCTGCCGGCGAAGAAGAACAATATTTCCGCGCTGGGCGGCTCCGATCTGTCGGTATTCCAATATACGAAACATCAGGACGAAGCTTTGAAGTTCATTCAATACATGAGCAAGCCGGAAACGCAAATCAAGTGGATGCAGCTGACCAAATCGCTGCCGACCAACTTGAAAGCTTGGGAAGATCCGTCCCTCAAAGACGATCCGAACTATCAGGCGCTGCAAGAGCAGCTGGAGCATTCCGAACCGATGCCGCTGCTCACCACTTGGGAGCAAATTGCTCAAACCTACTTGAAGAGCTTTGAACGTATCGTTCGCGGCGGCGCGGATGTCCAAAAAGAAATGGACGCCTTCAACGCCGAAGCTGAGAAAATCCTCAGTAAGTAAGCGAAAGCTTTACCATACCGCCTCCAGCCCGTCGGCAGCTCCGGCTCCCCGGCGGGCAGAGGTGGTGACGTTAGCTTAGACGCGCTGAATAAAGGAAGTGATCCGAGATGAAAGGCTTATCGCAAAAAAATGCACCCTACCTGTTCATTGCGCCGACCTTGATTTTGCTGGCGCTCTTTTCGCTGCTTCCGATCGCCATTGCCCTGGTGATCAGCTTCACCGACATGGATTTAGCCGGGTTGGCCGACCTCTCCAACATCAGCTTTGTAGGTTTCGATAACTATAAGGAAGTGCTGTTGGACCCATCGTTTCAAAAATCCATTTTTAACACGTTATTTTACGTTATTATCGGCGTACCGCTCGTTATCATCATTTCCCTGTTGATCGCCTTGCTGATCAACTTCGGTAAAGCCCGTATTTTCAAAGCATTTCGGGTCATCTTCTATATGCCGTCGGTTACCAACGTCGTGGCGGTAGCCGTCGTATGGAGCTACCTATACAACCCGTCGCTGGGACTGCTCAACTATATTTTGAACTCGCTGGGGATCGGGTCTGTCCCTTGGCTGCAAGATCCGGTCATGGCGAAAATCTCGCTGATTATCCTGGCCGTATGGCGGGCGATTGGCTTAAACATGATTATTTTCATCGCTGCGATCAAAGGCATCTCGAAAACGTATTATGAAGCGGCGCAAATCGACGGGGCCAGCAACTGGCGGCAGACCTGGTCGATTACGATTCCGCTGCTGCGCTTCGCCATCTTCTTTGTGTCCATCACCACGATGATTGGCTGGCTGCAGTTCTTCGAGGAACCTTTTGTCATGACCAAAGGCGGTCCGCTGGATGGCACGATCTCCGTAGCTTTGTTTATTTATAACAACGGCTTTCAATTCAGCAAATTTGGATATGCTGCGGCAGGCTCCTTTATTCTGTTCTTCGCGATTATCCTGATCACGCTGATTCAATTCAAATTTCAAAACAAGGAAGCGGATGTCTGATGTCATCCCGGGAGGTGTACACATATGCAAACCAGAACCTCGGGCGATAAAGCGCTGCAATGGCTGGTCGGAATTCTGCTCGGTGTGATGGGCCTGCTGATGCTGCTGCCATTCGTCTGGATGATCCTGTCGTCATTTAAACCGGAAAGCGAAGTAGCGCAAATCCCGCCTACCCTATGGCCCCACCAGTTCACGCTGGAGAACTTCCAAGAACTGTTTGAGAACATGCGGTTTGGCGTCTATTTGCGCAATACGTTAATCATTGTTGTCTTCTCCTTCCTGGGCCTGTTCCTGAACGCCCTGGCCGGATTTGCTTTCGCCAAGTACAAGTTTAAGGGGCGGGATGGTCTGTTCTATCTCGTCTTGGCCACCATGATGATTCCCGGACAGGTCACGATGATTCCGGTCTATCTGATCCTGAACATGATGGGCTTAACTAACACCATGGTTGGGATTGTACTACCGGGCTTAGTCGGAGCCTTCGGCATCTTCTTGTTCCGCCAGTTCATGTCGACGATTCCCGACGAGCTGATGGAAGCTACCCGTCTGGACGGCGCTGGCGAATTCCGCATTTTCGTACAGATCGCTTTGCCGATTTCCAAGTCAATCCTGGCGGTTCAAGGCATCCTGACCTTTATCGCCGGTTGGAACAGCTTCCTCTGGCCGCTGATCATCGCGAACGACGAGAGCCTGTATACCTTGTCGGTTGGCCTGCAGTTGCTTAAGGGCCAGTACGGAGGCGATTACGCCTTGCAGATGGCGGGCTCCGCATTTATGGTCGTTCCGATCATCATCATCTTCATCATCTTCCAAAAACATATTATCGAAAACTATTCGATTTCCGGTATGAAATAACAACTAAAGGGCTGTATCGTGGAAAGCCGCAGACGCTTTCCTTGATACAGCCCTTTAGGTTTAAATGATCACGCTGAGCGGTTCGCGCTTCAACGGATTTTCCAGAATCCAGCTCCGTTCGTCGTCAAACAGATAAGCGCGGTGCACCAACACGCGTACTTCTTGTCCGGCCTTCAACGTTTCCTTCTCCAGGGAACGGAAGGTTGTCAGTGTATGTCCGCCCACCTCGACCTCCACCAGCCATTCGCTGCCGCGGAAGTGGAGATGCTTCACCACACCCGGGGCGGTTGCGGAGAGCAACGTAAACTCATGCTCGTTCCCCACTTCAATGTACTCTGGACGAATCAACGCTTTGGTCGCCGGCCCTCCGCATTCTTCCTCGAAGCCCTTCAGATCGGCGGCACGCTCCACCAGCGTGGATTGGCCAATAAACGAGGCGACAAATGGGGTCTGCGGCTCTTTATAAATATCCCAAGGCGTCCCTTTCTGCTCCAGCTGGCCTTGGTTAATGATCATAATCTCATCAGCAACTTCAATCGCTTCATCTTGGTCATGGGTAACGAAGATGGAGGTGATGCCCACCTGCTCGATCAGCTCACGCAGCCACGACCTCAGTTCCTGACGGATCTTCGCATCGATCGCCGCAAACGGTTCGTCCAGCAGCAAGAGCTGCGGCTGCGGCGCCAAGGCCCGGGCAAAAGCAACCCGTTGTCGCTGCCCGCCGGATAGCTGATGCGGGTAGCGGTTCTCGAATCCGCTCAGCCCGGTCAGCTGAACCAGCTCCATCACCCGCTCCCGTATTTCTGCCTTCGGGACTTTCTTCACCTGCAACCCAAAAGCGATATTATCGAATACGGTCATATGCTTAAAGAGGGCATAACTCTGGAATACGAAGCCGATTCCGCGATCCTGCGGCTTTAACTCATTCACCCGCTGTCCATGGAACAGGATCTCCCCTTCATCCGGCTGCTCCAAACCCGCGAGCATGCGAAGAATGGACGTTTTACCGCCGCCGCTCGGCCCCAGCAAGCCGATGAGTTGCCCCTTCTCGATGCCAAAACTCACATCTCGAACGGCATGGAAGCTGCCAAAATGCTTATTTAAGTTCCGCACTTCTACATGCATGCCAAACCCCACATCCTTTCCAATATCGAAAGCCCAAGTCAAGTTGCTGCCGTTCATCCCAATGCTGCCCAAATCCGTTTTATCATTCGTTGAATTCTGATAAATTTACTTGGATTAATGTTAAGAATAGATTACCAAAGCCCAGGCATTTCGTCAATCTGAAAAAAAGTACCCCCACAGCGGAATATACGGCTTTTTTCGCCAAATCCCAAACGCAAAACCGGCATTTCCCGATGAACTTCAACTCGGATTGCCGGTTTTGTCAATTAGTGTTATAAAGTATTGATGCTATACTGGTGTAATTGGATAAAGTGCGAAGTGAAAACAAAAACGCCTTATGACGTTACACGGTAAACGCTGTGGCTTAATAACTTTACGTGGGCGACAGCAGCCGGCTTAATCTCTTCAAAGGTCAGTCGATCTTGGATGTAGTAAGAGATAAATCCATGCATACCCAAAAACATACTGAGCGGAAGAGACGGATGCTTCTCCAGCGGATGCTTCTCTTCCTGCAGAAAACTGCGAATGAGCGACTCGAACATATTAAAACATTTAGCTTGTTCGTTGCGACAGTATGCTAGGATTTCCTCATCCCTGAGCATAAACATGATTTCGTATTGGTGCGGATGCTCCAAGCCAAATTTAATAAATTCCAGCATCAGCTGTTCCGCTTTGGTCAGCCCGTCAGCTGGGGGGCGTTTTGTCACTTGCTCGCACAGGTGGGTAAGCGACTCGAAATCTTTTACAACGATGGCGTAAAATAATTCGGCCTTTTCCTTGAAGTGATAATATAGCGAGCCGTGGCTGTATCCCAAATGCTGACCGATGCTCCTCATGGATATTCCGCGGTACCCTTTGGTAATGAACAAATGACGGGCCGCTTCCATAATTCTTTCTCTCGACAACTCCTGATCAACTGCTCTTCTTGCCATAGGCATTATTCCCCTTCAATAAAATAAACCTTGTCACCTTCCGTCATCACGGCCTGACCACCCGTCAAATCGGTCATCCAATCCATGAAGGCGTTTGCCTCCGGATGAAGCGGCAGACAGCATAATGTCACTTTATCCGCAAACTCCGTCTCTCCCGTACGGATGCCGCGGTTACGCAGTTCATTTTCCACTTTGCCCAGCCAGGTGTAATCCAGCTCAACAAACACTTCTTGGTGTAATACGCGGGTAATGACTTCACCTGCTTCAAGCGCTGCGACAGCTCCGTCGGTGTATGCACGGATCAGGCCGCCCGCCCCTAGCATGATCCCGCCAAAATACCGGGTTACGACGATTGCAACGTTCTTGAGGCCCTGGTTTTTGATCACCTCCAAAATCGGCTTGCCGGCCGTACCACTTGGCTCTCCGTCGTCGGATTGCTTCTGGATCTCGTCCCGTTCCCCAATCATATAAGCGGAACAGTTGTGTGTCGCGTTCCAGTGTTTCTTCTTGATTTCCTCGATAAACTGGATCGCTTCAGCTTCGGTTTCCACCGGCTTCACATGTCCGATGAACCTTGATTTCTTGATGACGATTTCCTTCTCTCCGGATTGCCTGACCGTCTTGTACTGTTCTAGCATATGAGACCATCCTTATGAATGTGCCAAGAAGCAGCTCCTCCGGAACTTGCCGGTGAACTGCTTCTGGCGCTGATAAACATTTAATCGAAATGACGTAGATTACTTGGAAAGACGTGCTTCGAGTTCAGCCTTTTCCTTCTCGTACCCCGGTTTGCCAAGGAGCGCAAACATGTTCTTCTTATACGCTTCGACGCCCGGTTGGTCGAACGGATTTACGCCAAGCAGGTATCCGCTGATACCGCAGGCTTTTTCAAAGAAGTACACCAGGTAACCAAAGGAGTACGGCGTCAAATCCGGCACATTCACAACCAAGTTCGGAACTTGACCGTCTGTATGCGCCAGCAGCGTACCTTGGAACGCCTTCTTGTTCACGAAGTCCAGCGTTTTGCCAGCCAGGAAGTTCAAACCGTCCAAATCCGCAGGATCGGATTCGATCGTGATGTGGCTAGGCACCTCGGTTACTTGGATGACCGTTTCAAAGATATTCCGGTTGCCCTCTTGGATAAATTGACCCATGGAGTGCAAGTCGGTGGAGAAATCAACCGATGCCGGATAAATCCCTTTGTAGTCCTTACCTTCACTTTCACCATACAGCTGCTTCCACCATTCCGATACATAGTGGAGGGAAGGCTCGTAGTTTACGAGAATTTCTGTAACTTTCCCTTTCCGGTACAGCGCGTTCCGGACAGCTGCATATTGATAGCTCATGTTCTCAGCCAAGTTCGGGTTGCTGAATTCCTTCTGTGCATCGGCAGCCCCTTGCATCATTTCTTCAATATTAATACCTGCCGTCGCAATCGGCAACAGCCCAACCGCAGTTAATACGGAATAACGTCCGCCCACATCGTCCGGAATGACAAAGGTTTCGTAACCTTCTTCGGTAGCCAGCTTCTTCAGCGCGCCTCTTGCTTTGTCGGTCGTCGCGTAAATGCGTTTACGCGCTTCTTCCTTGCCGTACTTCTTCTCCAAGGCTGCACGGAAAATACGGAAAGCAATCGCAGGCTCCGTAGTTGTCCCCGATTTGGAGATAACGTTCACGGAGAAATCCTTGCCTTCGATCAGTTCAAGCAAGTGATTTACGTAAGTGGAGCTGATGTTGTTTCCGGCAAAATAAATTTCCGGCGTCTTACGCTTGTCCTTCGGCAAGAGGTTATAGAACGAATGGGACAGCGATTCGATTGCGGCGCGCGCCCCCAAGTAAGAGCCGCCGATCCCGATGACGATCAGAACGTCGGAATCGCTTTGGATTTTGGCGGCTGCCTTCTGGATACGAGCGAATTCTTCTTTATCATAATCGGTCGGCAGATTGATCCAACCCAAGAAGTCGGAACCTGCTCCGGTGCCATTATGTAATTGCTCATGAGCGACACGAACAGGCTCGGCGAAATAATCGATCTCATGTTGCCCAACAAATTGCAGGGCGTTGCTGTAGTCAAAAGTCACTTTTTTGGACATTGCTGATACTCTCCTCTTTCTCATATTTATCAAGCTGGCCCTATCCAAGAGGAAACGTTCAATATCTGCTGGTAGCTGCAATCTGGTAAATATATCCGGCTGAACGCCGCCTCAAATAACTTAAACCTAGGATACTGTAATTTCCCAGCTATGACAAGGGCACAATATACAGGTTTCCACAACCCGTGCTAAAATAATTAAATGATGTTCAATTCTTATAGGAAGTTGGTGACGAACTTGAAATCAATCGGATTTATCGGCCTCGGGACGATGGGTGCACCGATGGCTTCGAACCTGCTTCGCGCAGGTTATCCTGTAACTGTATATAACCGGACCGCCTCTAAAGCGGCGCCGTTAACCGAATTGGGTGCTACTGTAGCTGCTTCACCAAAGGAAGCTGCCGCTGGAGCGGACGTTGTCATTACGATGGTCAGCAATGATGATTCCATTATCGAAGTCTACGAAGGGGATAACGGTGTCTTAGCCGGAATTCGATCAGGAACCACGGTCATCGACTGCTCCACCATCTCACCAGCGCTCGTCCAACGTCTGGCTAAACAGATTGCTGCACTTGGCAGTTCGTTCCTTGACGCCCCGGTCACCGGGAGCTCACCGGCCGCCATCGACGGCACGCTCGTCTTTATGGTCGGCGGCTCAGCGGAAACACTGGCGCAAGTAATGGATCTATTCGATACGATGGGCAAAAAAGTGCTGCACATGGGCGACAACGGCAGCGGCGCCGTCGCCAAGCTGGCCCATAACACGATCGTTGGCATCAACAACCTGGCGCTGGCCGAAGGCTTTGCCATCGCGGCCAAGTCCGGTCTGCCAGCCGACCGATTCCTGGAGCTCGTGCAGTTGGGCTCCGCCGGCAGTAAAGCCGCCGAACTGAAAGGCCGCAAAATCATCGAACATGATTTTACGAATCAGTTCTCACTGGCGTTGATGCTCAAAGATTTGAAGCTCGCATCTTCGTTAACCGACGGCTCCGGCATCCCGGCCCCGATGCTGAATCTGGCCAAGAGCCTGTTCCAAGCGGGGCAAACCCAAGGCTTCGGCGACGAGGATCTCTCCTCCATCGTCAAAGTGTATGAAGCCTGGATCGGCAAGCAAATCGGCGAATAATCAACAGCCGGTTCGAACAGAAGAGGAACATAAAGGCAGGTTCAGCGATTGTAATTCTTTCGCTGATACCTGCCTTTTTGGTTGTTATCCTGCCAAAGGGGCTTACGCCTCGGCTCCCGCTCCGTAAGAGCAGCAGTAATCCGTCACGCTGCGCACCTCCAGCTTGAAGGAAGACTTGGCGGGAACGGTGAACGTTCCACGCCCGCTAATTTCGCGCCACAGCGTTTCGCCTGGAAGCAGTACCTTCAGGTCCCCGGACAAAATGTCCATCACTTCCAGCGAATCCGTGCCGAATTCATACTCGCCGGGGAGCATGATCCCCAGCGTCAGTTTGTTTCCGTCAGGAAGCCATACGGTCCGGCTCGTGACTTTGCCGTCGAAATATATGTTAGCTTGCTTATCTACAGTCACATTTTGCAGTTGCTGGGTCACGTTCCCCTCTCCCTTCCATCCCCTAACAAGAGGTCGTTCACCAAGCCGACCTTAACCTGGCTTGGTGAACTTACACGTCCATTATTTCAATTGAGCTTTCACATGGCTCACGACATTCTCAACCGTAAAGCCGTACTCTGCAATCACTTTGTCGCCAGGCGCGGATGCCCCGAACTTGTCGATGCCGATGACCGAGCCTTTCTCGCCGACGAAACGTTCCCATCCAAACGGATGTGCCATTTCTACAGCTACGCGGGCTTTGACATCCGGCAGGATGACGGAGTCCTTGTAAGCTTGATCTTGCTTGTCAAACAGATCCCAGCTTGGCAAGCTGATGACGCGAACATGGATGCCTTCTTCAGCCAAGGCTGCTTGCGCTTTGACGGCCAGTTGAACTTCAGAGCCTGTCGCGATGATCTGAGCCACCGGCTTGCCGTCCTTCGCATCGGATACAACGTAGCCGCCGCGTTTCACGCCTTCGCGTGCTTTTTCCGCCGTGCTTTCCAGGATCGGCAAGTTTTGACGCGTCAGCACCAGAGCTACCGGATTCGCTTTATTTTCTACGGCATAAGCCCATGCTGCGGATGTTTCGTTTGCGTCTGCCGGACGGATGACCGTCAAGCCAGGGATGATGCGCAAGGAAGCCAATTGTTCGATCGGCTCATGCGTTGGGCCGTCTTCGCCAACCGCGATACTGTCATGCGTCAGCACGTAAGTTACCGGCAGCTTCATCAGAGCGGACAAACGTACAGCTGGACGCAGGTAGTCAGTGAACACGAAGAACGTACCGCCGAATACTTTCAAACCGCCGTGCAGCATGATCCCGTTCATCGCTGCAGCCATGCCGAACTCGCGTACGCCGAAGTACAGGTTGCGGCCGTCGCGGGTTTCCGGCGTATACATTGCCAGGTCGTTCAGATGCGTCATCGTCGAGCTTTCCAGGTCAGCGGAGCCGCCCAGCAGCTGAGGCACGTTCGGAGCCAGTCCGTTCAGTGCGTTACCGGATGCAACGCGAGTCGAAACGGCTTTGTCCGACGGGCTGTATTTCGGCAGCTTCGCATCCCAGCCGGATGGCAGGTCGCCCGCAATCGCGCGCTCGAATTGAGCCGCCAGCTCTGGATATTGTGCTTTATATTGCTTGAACGTTTCTTGCCAAGCTTGATATGCCGCGATACCGCGTTCTTTGACTTTAGCGAAATGCTCGCGCACTTCTTGCGGCACATAGAAATCTTCTTCGTAAACCCATTTATAGTTTTCTTTCGTCAGCTTCGCTTCTTCAGGTCCCAGCGGAGATCCGTGCGTACCGCCGTGGCCGCCTTTCCCTTGCTTGTTCGGGCTGCCGTAGCCGATGATCGTCTTCACTTCGATCAGCGTTGGGCGTTCGGTATCGCGTTTAGCTTCTTCAATCGCTGCTTCGATTGCAGCCAGATCGTTGCCGTCTTCGACGCGCAGCGTTTGCCAGCCGTAAGCTTCAAAGCGTTGACGTACATTTTCCGAGAAGCTGAGGTTCAGCTTACCGTCCAGCGAGATATCGTTGGAGTCATACAGGAAGATCAACTTGCCCAGCTTCAGGTGACCGGCAAGCGATGCAGCTTCGCTGGCTACGCCTTCCATCAAGTCGCCGTCGCCGCAGATGCCGTACGTATAGTGGTCGATGACTTTCAGATCGCCTTTATTGTAGGTCGCGGCCAGTTGCGTTTCGGCAAGCGCCATCCCCACGGCCATCGCCAAACCTTGGCCCAGCGGACCGGTGGTTGCATCAACGCCGGCAGTGTGACCATACTCTGGATGGCCTGGCGTTTTGCTGCCCCATTGACGGAACTGCTTGATTTCTTCCATCGGAAGGTCATAACCGCACAGGTGCAGCAAGCTGTACAGCAGCATGGAACCATGACCAGCGGACAAAACAAAACGGTCGCGGTTGATCCAGGTTGGTTCATCTGGATTGTGGACCATCGTTTTGGCGAACAATTGATAACCCATCGGAGCAGAGCCCATCGGCATGCCCGGATGACCGGATTTCGCTTTTTCGATCGCGTCGATCGCCAGCGTACGAATTGTGGTGATCGAGAGATTGTCGATCGAATTGTTGTCTGTAAGTGGCATTCGTGTTTCCTCCTTAATGATGAAAAAAGTCTTGAAACTCATGAAACTTTAACGCTGCAATTACAAAACAATCATTTTGAAAAAATCATTTTGACTTTATCTATTGTAGCACTTCCTTCTCGCCTTTTCCATACCATTATTCCATTATTCCCAAACCTTCTTACACGAATGATATTTTTTGTGATGATGCCGGCTGATTTTCAAAAAAGTCATTGCGGCACAGGAACGTAAGTTCTATAGTTACTCATCCGCCGTTGCTGCCGGTGACTGAGTATTTCTCGGGTCGACGGGATTGCCTACCGGGGAGCCTAATCATTGCCCAAAAAAACCGGCCACCCTGACGATTCGTCTGGGTGGCCAGCTTCATTTTTGGTGGAAATTGCACAGCGAGTTAGTTAAACACTACCGTTTTGTTTTGATGCACCAAAATTCGGTCTTCGATATGCCATTTCACTGCCCGAGCCAATACAACCCGTTCGATGGTGCGGCCGATACGTTTCAGCTCGCTGACATCGTCCCGGTGGCTGACACGCTGCACGTCTTGCTCAATGATTGGTCCGCCGTCCAGCTCCTCGGTCACGTAGTGCGCGGTCGCACCGATGATCTTCACCCCGCGCTGATACGCCTGGGCATACGGTTTCCCGCCGACAAATGCGGGCAAGAACGAATGATGGATATTGATAAGACGATTGCGATACGGCTCGATCAAGGCCGGAGAGAGAATTTGCATGTATCTTGCCAACACGATCAGGTCAACTTTGCCGCCAACGATCTCAAGTTGCTTTTGCTCCGCTTCGTGTTTGGTTTCCGGCGTTACAGGGATATGGTAATACGGAATCCCAAACGACTCGACGTACTCCTTCATATCCGGATGGTTGCTCACCACCATGGAGATTTCAGCGTCCAGGTCGCCGGCCTGCCACTGCCAGAGCAGCTCAACGAGGCAATGATCCTCCTTCGATACGAAGATGGCCAGCTTCTTCTTGCGGCTGAGCTGATAGATGTTCCATTGCATCTTAAACTGCGAAGCGATTGCTTCAAAATCGCTCTTGAGCGCATCGATCCGCCCGTCCAATCCGTCCAAATCAAACTCGATCCGCATAAAAAACATCCCGCCCTCGGGGTCCATCGTATATTGGTCCGATTGCACGATATTCGCTCCATGCTCATACAGGAAGCGGGATACGGCCGCAACGATCCCTGGTCCGTCCGGACAGGAAATCAGCATGCGTGCGCGATTGCTTTCATGAAGCTTCACGGGTTGTCCGCCCGTTTTGACATGTGTATCCATTGTTCTTCTGATCCCCTTGCTTCTTGTGTTATCTATATTTTATTTACCGCTGGCGAACCAGGCCACCAGGCGATGGTTGATCTGTTCTTCCGTCAAATCCGGGAACAAGCTGGCTTCGACGGTGAGGTCGTACAGGCGCTCCATCGGTTCACGCGGGTCCGCTTTTTTCGCTTTGGCGTCATTTTTGAGCAAATTCCACGTGTCTAACACATAGGAACGCGAATGGATGTCCTGCTTGGCGAAGAAGTCAGCCAACCGCTCCACATCGTTCAGGAAGCCATCGCCAAACCGTTCGGCAACGTTTCCGCGCAGCAGAGCGATTTCAACCTCGTACATCGGGCGTTGCGTCTTCGCATCCTTCCCGACCCAAGGTGTCTCCAGAATGAACGGCCGGCCTTGCAGCGCCTCATGGTGCACAACGCGGTTGATCGCTTCGAATCCGATCCAGCCGGAGCCGATCGGCGTATGACGGTCTTTGGCCGCGCCTACCGGATTTTTGCTGTCATTGATATGCACGACTTCAATCCGCTTTAGTCCAATCGTGTCATCGAACTTCTTCAATACCCCGTCCAAATCGTTGACAATATCGTATCCTGCGTCATGGATGTGGCAGGTATCGAGGCAGATCGTTAACCGCTCATTGTGTTGAACTTTATCAATGATCTGCGCAATCTCTTCGAAGCTCCGGCCAACCTCGGTGCCTTTGCCGGCCATCGTTTCCAGGGCGATGCACACATCCGTTTCGTTCGTGCCGTTTAGAACTTCGTTTAATCCCTCAGCAATGCGGTTCACTCCGTACTCGGCATCCTTGTCCGTAAAAGCGCCGGGATGAAGCACAATATTACGTACACCCAGCGCATGCGTCCGGCGGATTTCCTCCTGCAGGAAGTCAACTGCCAGCTGATAGGTGTTCGATTTATAAGAACCTAAGTTGATAATATAAGGCGCATGGACGACGATTTCGCCGATTCCGGCTTGCTCCATCGCCGCTTTGCCTTCTTCAATATTCATCGATTCAATCGGTTTACGCCGCGTGTTTTGCGGTGCCCCCGTGTATATCATGAACGAGCTGGAGCCGTAGCTTACCGCCTCGGCCGTAGCGCTGGGCAGACCCTTGTCCGAGAACGAAACATGGGAACCAATTTTCAACAAAGTGTTTTCCCCCTTTTGGACAATAAATCGCTAAACAAACCTATTTTAGCTTGAATGCTGAAATAAATAAAGAAATAAGGTATAATTTAGCTGATTATCTTCGATTTAAAAAGATTTAATTCCTACTATTTCATAATAGCTGAATCTTTCGCGAAAAGCGAAATCCGTTCTGAGGTGATAAATGTGCTGCAAACGTTCGGTTACATATTAAGCGCCCAAGTCCCTAACCGCTGGTTTATGAACAGCATTGCGTTTTGGGGCTTCGTGCTGCTCGGCATGATGGCGATTGGCGGATATTTTATGTTCCGCAAATTCCTGAAGGTGCTCCCGAAGGCCGACGGCATGTCGAAGCTGGACTGGCAGAACTATTGGGTGGAGAAGAGCCGTCATCTCTGGACCGACGAGGCCAAGTCGTTCCTCGATCGGTTGGTTGAACCGGTTCCCGGGCCGTTCCGGGATATCGCCAAGCATTCGATTGCTGCCGAGATCGGTAAAATCGCGGTGCAGGAGAACGCCCCTGAGGTTACACAGGAGCACTGCATCCGAGGTTATATCATCGCGACGCCAAAACGGGATAACAAGTTCCTCGTCAAGTTTTTGGAGAAGAATCAGATCGATTATCGCCCTTACCAACATTTAATGAACAAGTAACGTCTACCCCGCAAAATCACATCCGGCACCTTGTCTTGACTAGGTTGCTGGATGTTTTTGCATGAAGGAGGATTCGTCGAATGAAAGCGGTCATTTTCGGGGGATCGGGGTTTATCGGCCGGGCGTTAGCTGAATATTGGCTGGACCTTGGACAGGAGGTTATCGTCGTCACACGGGGAGCGGTTAAGGGAAATCGTTGGCTGCGAGAGACCGCCTATAGGAATGAGAGGCTGACCTCTGTAACATGGGCTGAGGTTGAGCACACCTCCTCGTTGTTGGAGGGCGCCTCCGTGATCGTCAATCTGGCCGGAGCTACGCTAAGCCAGCGCTGGTCGCAACAGGCGAAACAGCGGATCTTGGAATCTCGCCTGGAGTCTACCCGGGCGGCAGCACGCGCCGTCACGCGGATGAAGCGCAAGCCCGAAGTCGTCGTACAAGGCTCCGCGGTCGGCATCTACGGCACCTCGTTCACCGAAACGTTTGACGAGAGCGCCGCAATCCCATCGCCGCCTTCCGATTTTCTCGCCGAGGTAACTGCAGCCTGGGAAGAGACGGCGGACTATGAGTTCCATGGCGTTCGCCTCGTGAAGCTGCGGACCGGAGTCGTGCTGGGGCGAAACGGCGGGGCTTACCCTTTGATGCGTCTGCCCTATCTGCTTGGCGTTGGAGGCAACCTCGGCAGCGGCAAACAGTGGGTCCCGTGGATTCACCTGCGGGACATGGTGAGGCTGATCGATTATTGCGCTGCCCTTCCGTCCATTCACGGGGCGGTGAACGCGGTAAGTCCACATCCGGTGACGAACCAGGAATTCGGGCGGACGGTCTGCCGCGTACATCACCGTCCCTTCTGGCTGCCGCTCCCGGCATCGGTGCTACGAGCAGCATTAGGCGAGATGTCCATGCTGCTGCTTGAAGGGCAGAAGGTCGTTCCCCAAGCGCTGTTAGCTGAGGGATTCACCTTCGATTTCCCTGACCTGGAATCGGCCGTCGCCGATTTGAAGTAAAAAGGGCCCGGAAGACTGGAATATCCAGTTCTCCGGGCCTTTCGTGATCTTGCCTCTCGATTAAATTCGAGACTTCGATAACAAGTACAAGAAATACGGTGCACCGATGATGGCCACCACAATGCCCGTTGGGATCTCGGCCGGCTGCAGCACCCATCGGCCCAGCGTGTCGCCGAGGATCACCAGCAAGCCGCCGGCCAGCGCAGAGGCCGGGAGCAAATACTCATGCTTGGGCCCAACCAGTCGGCGGGCCAAGTGCGGTGCAATCAGCCCCACGAAGGAGATGCCGCCGCCAACCGCAACGCAGGAGCCGGTTAAACCGACAGCTGCCGCCAGCAGCCCCAAACGGGAGCGCTCCAGCGAAGTGCCAAGGCCTGTAGCGGTTTGATCCCCCAGGTTCAGCACGTTCAGCGAGCGGGACTTCGAGAACACATAGGGCAGCAATACGATCAGCCAAGGCAACAGCGCCAGCACGTACTTCCAGGACGTCCCCCAGATGCTGCCGACCAACCAGATCTGCAGCATTTGGAAGTTCTCTGGACGCAGTCGCAGCTGCAGCACGATCATCGCCGCGTTGATGCCGGCTGCGACCGCGATCCCGACCAGCACCATCCGGATCGGGAGCAGCCCGTAATTTTTTTTGAACGAGAGCACGTAAATTAATGTGGCTGCCCCAGCCGATCCGAGGAACGCCAAGACCGGCATTAAATAGACGGGCGCACTAGCCGTCGTCGGATAAAATGAAATAAACAGCGTGACCGCAAGGCCCGCGCCAGCATTAATCCCCAGCACGCCGGGATCCGCCAACGGGTTACGGGATATCCCCTGGAAGATACAACCTGCTACGGCCATCCCCATCCCGATCAGCACGGAAATGACGATTCGCGGCAACCGAAATTCGTAGAGGATCAGCTCTTGTTTATCCGTCCCCATCCCAACTAAGGTCTTAAATACATCCATTGGCGACAGCCGGATATACCCGGTATTCATGCTAAAAATGAACACCGCGATAATCAGCAGCGCAAATACGGTCATGACGATATAAGCTTTACGGGCTTTCTGCCGCAAGTGTAAAGGAGCTTCGATCCGGTTCATTCCAATCCCCCCTTCTGCTTCATGGCAAGGTAGAGGAAGAACGGTACCCCGATGACAGCGATAAGCGCGCCGATTGGCGTTTCATGCGGCGGATGAACCAATCGTGCCAAAATATCTGCAAACACCATCAGCAAGCTGCCAAGCAGCGCCGAGGAAGGGATCACCCAGCGGTAATCGACGCCCACGAGAAAACGGGCGATGTGCGGTACCATCAGTCCTACAAAACCAATCGCGCCGACGATCGAAACGGCGCTTCCGGCAAGGACCAAGACGATGATCATGCCCAGCACTTTGATTAAGCCGGTTCTTTGCCCCAAACCGGTCGCTACCTCTTCGCCAAGGCTCAGCAGGGTTATCGATCTTGACAGCAGCAAGGCGCATAGCAAACCTGCGAAGACCCAGGGCGATACCATCTTGATTTGCAGCCAGTTGGCCCCGGCAATCGCACCAGCATACCAGAAGGCAAGATCCTGTCCGATCTTAAAGTAGATGGCGATCCCTTCGCTGATCGCGGTCAGCAGCATGCTGACGGCGGCACCGGCCAAGGTCAGTCGAACCGGGGACAAGCCGCCTTTGGTCAAGGAGCCAATGCCAAAGACGAGCCCAGCACCTAGACCGGCCCCGATAAACGAATACAGCATCGTCAACAGGAACGGCGTGCCCGGCATCAATGCGAAGCAAATGGCCAGCGCCAAGCCCGCGCCGGAGTTCAGCCCCAGCAAGCCCGAATCGGCCATCGGGTTGCGGGTCATCCCCTGCATAATCGCACCGGCTACCGCCAGCGCCGTCCCGATCAAAGCTGCGGCTAAAGCGCGTGGGAGACGCAGCTCCACAATAATTTGATGCTGGGTTTGTTCCGCTTGAAAGTGGAACAACGCATCCCAGACGGTCGCGAGTTTAATGTCCGCCGCCCCGACGGAAATCGAGAGACTGATCGCAAATAGCAGCAACGCCGCGCCGCCGATCAGAATGAACGTTGCCGCCAAAGGGCGGGAGCGCAAGCGAGGTTTAGAAGATTGGGTTAATGCAGACATGTCGAGAACCATCCTTTAATCAGTTTTCCAGCAAACTATGTATGTACCTTGTAATTGAGAATAATTCTCGTTCATTATACTCGC
This sequence comes from Paenibacillus sp. J14, assembly GCF_000518465.1. NCBI lineage: Bacteria > Bacillati > Bacillota > Bacilli > Caryophanales > Paenibacillaceae > Paenibacillus > Paenibacillus sp. J14. Next base: position 23,375 of record NZ_JADQ01000052.1, read on the forward strand.
TTTTCCGGTGAGAATCTACGGTCATTTCAAATTTGAGTTTAGGCTGCTTCCACCCCAAACTTAAACCTCGTTTCCGCCAACATGAACACGTCATCATTCTGCAAAGGGTATTCTTTATAAGGCGCCACATTTTCTCCGTTGAGGTAAGTCCCATTGGTTGAGCCAAGATCCTTTAAGGTACAGCCCTGCGGTGTCACTAAGATTTCCACATGCGCACGGGAGACACCGGATGTATTCTCCACATATTGTGCTATGTCTTCCGAGCGGCCAATCACGAAACTGCCCGGCGTCAGGGGAATGCGCTCCGCCGTTCCGCCGTCAGACTCGTACCGCTCCAAATAGTAACGCGGAATGCGTTCACGGGCCGGGTTGTCCTGGCCTGCCAGAGCAGACCGACTCAGCAGGACCGTAGGCGGTGATAAGCTTGCTTCGGATTCCGGTTCAGGCATAGCCGAGCCGGAGGGCTCCACCCTCATGTCTGGAAGGCCTGACCGAGGAACAAATGCCTCCATCGAGACCTTCGCCGCAGAATCAGAACGTGCCGATATTGCGGCATGTTCGCCAAAGAAAGAGGAGTCAAATTCCCGTTCGTTCGTGAAACCCAAGGGTTGTAACGTTCCAAGCGACCCAAGAGATTCCTCCAGAACATCGCCTACCTCTTCTTCTTCCTGGCTGACCGAACTGCTGCAAAACTTACGCCACAACACAACCCCTGTAACCCCTAACATTACGGTAAGCAAAGCGCCAAGCGCTAACCCTAATGTTCCAGGACGATCGAGATAGAGGAACTTCCAACCCAAAGCATCGACAAGAAGGAGCCCGAGGACAAGGTAGGTTGGTTTAATTCGCGTCACACCTGTTGCCATTGCTTCATCCTCGAGACCCGGCCACGTTTCTCTGATTGCATTTGCATCAGTTGAATCATGGGCAGTCGCCCCAGACAATTTAGACGATTGGGTCGTGGTTGATTTATCTGATGCAATTGGCACAGCCGATCCAGTGGATGCTGCAACTCCGGCCCATGTTCCCGATTCAGCTTGATCGCCAATAGGAACATATTCCTTAACGACGGCAGAACGGGAGGATGAGAGTGCTGGAGTGGGAGCCATTCTTGGCGACGGCTCGTTGAGAATAAGTTTCCTCTCTCCAACCCTCTCACCGCTTATGGACTTGGCACTCGGTTCCTCCGACAATAAATGGAGCAGCATTTTTTTCAGTTCCCCTAGCGAAAAAAGCTCATCTCCGCATAACCGGACCAACTGCGGAATCCCATCCCCCTCAACCCGGGAGACGCAGGTGAGCATCCGGGTAATCAGCGATAGCAGTGACTGAGACAACGGGAGACCGGGCGGCGCTTCCTTCCAAGGGATATAGGTAAAATACATCGCCCCGCTGGACAACGGCTCCTCCACAAAAATATGCGTCTCATCCAATAAGAAGCCGGATGGCGACAGCATATACCGCTTGCTGTCCTCCAGTACAGCCACCACTTGGAGCAGTAAACCATAAAACTCCGGCATACTGATCTTGTCGCTGCGAAGACACTGGGAGAGCATTCTTTTTCCGGTGATATCATAATGCAGGCTGATTTGATAATCGATTTCGCGAATATCAAGCCGCAGCAAATTCGGTACGGTTACCGCGGCCAGCATAGACCGTTGAACCCGGTTCAGATCTTCCGGCCTCAGCCCCTCCTTCGCCTGCAGGATCATGTAGGTACCGCCATCCCGGACAAAATCAGTAACCAACTCCGGCATGTTCCATCCCTCCCCATACGTTACATATAGTAAATCGCCAGTAGTACCCCCGGTACCACAGCCAGCATAAACGGAAACTGAAGTTGCTGTTTGGCGACCGCTTGGATTGGAGCTGGGCTGCGCAATACCGCTGCCCCGAGGAGACTGCTGGCGATCCGACGCAGACGATACCCGGTCTCCCGCCGCCAAATCAAAAGAATCAGACCGATGCAGCCGGCGGTTAGAATCGAGTACATCATCGTCGATAAAGTTAAAGCCATTCCCGTCCAGGCCCCAATTCCTGCAAACAGCTTAACATCGCCGCCACCAACAGCTCGAAGCAAATACAGAACAAACATCAGTCCAAATCCAACGGCCGCCCCAGCCGCTGAAAACCAAGCGCCTCTCCACCCATACGTTAACAGGTGATAAGACAGTCCGGTAAAAATGCCCGTAACCGTAATCACGTTAGGAATTTTCATCGATCTTAAATCCGTTACGAAGGCTGCAAGCAGCATCAGCAAACAGCCCCAGAGCTCAATCATCCGTTCTCCACTCCCTTCTCCTATTGTGAACGCGGGCTGACCACCTCGAACGTGGCCGTCGTATGTACGCCTTCCTCCGTTTCAATTACGAAACTCCACGTCCCCGGCGTGGTGTTTCCTCCGACCAGCCAAGTCCAGCTGATTTGTCCTTGATCATCCGCCGTTGCTTCACCTAAATATTTCGCTTGGCTGACCCCGCTCTTGTAATACACGGTCAGCTTGGCTGTTGATCCCGGAGCAACCTTAGCTAGAACCGTCGCCCGGCGTCCAGCATATGCCGGGTCAGGCTTGGCAATCACGACTGCTGCTTGCCCCGTCTCTTCACCGCTTCCGTCTCCCGATTCCAGCTCTCCGGTATCCCCGATCCACAGCCGCTCCTCCGCCCTCGTCTGCAACACCAGCTGCCGACCGATAAGCGGTACCTTCAGAGGCAGCTCATAACTTAACTCAAGACCAAAGTACGGCTGCTTCCCCGTCTTTAAGTTCGGAACCGTAACGCGGATCACATGCAGACGTTCTTCCTCCAGGAGGGTACCGAGAAGAAAAGGACGCAACATCGGCTTGATCAACGGATCTAATACAGCCTCAGACACTTTCGTTTTAAGCTCCTGCAGCGGTTGATCACCTTTACGGGCAGCGTCGATTACCCATGTCGACAGCGGCGGCGGCAAGTTGGACGCATATTGCTGCGCCCATTCCTCCAGCGACAGAGATGGCATCTGCCAGGAAAACGAATCACTTCCCGATGTACTCTCAGGGTTACCAATTCCCCCAGTCGAAGAAGTTCCCGAATTCTCGTTCTCCGGATTGGCGGTTGGAGATTGCCCTCCTTGCCCCTCGGTATGCTGAGCCTGTACGGCGAGCGCCACTGGATAAATATGAGCAGAGATCTGTTTTACCGCATTGGCTGCGGCCAGATGCAGCTGCCCGTAAAGCAGCGTCATATGGACGAGGAACACAAACCAAAAGACAACCAGTACAAATACCGGAGCGACCAAGGCAGCTTCCAGAGTGATGCTTCCTTTCGACAATTCCTTCCGGAAGCCGCACCTCATCGTTCCGTTAATACGAAAAGTCCGCTTGCTTGGCCACATAATACTGGCTTCCTTCCACATGTCCTTTGAGTATGCCGACCTTCCCCAGCGCTTTGCTTACTCCCGGCAAGAACCATAGCGGCATCGCCACGGTCACGTTGCCCTTGACATAAGTAGACCGTTCCGCTGGATCCACTCCGGTATTCAGCGCGATCATGGCCAACATCCGTGACAATCGTTGCTCACTGCGCCCATGCAGCAGCAGAAATAATCTGAGATGATCCCGGTAGGTCAAATCGACTTTCAGATAGTCGCTTAGTTGAATCTTTCCGTCCCGGGTTAAAGAAATCATGTCCTGCAGCGCATGTTGTGCTCCGTACAACAAGGCTGCGGCAAACACCAACAGCGGGTTGCCTTTAGCCGCATTTTTCACCAAGCCCTCCATCGTCCGAATTGCCAGCCGCATGGCAAAAATCTCACCAAACGCTGCAGCGATATTCCCCGCCGGATGGTGCGCGCCGTACAGAATATACTCAACCTCTTGGCTCTCCGGTGCCAGCTGGCCGCGAATCGCTTCCAGCGCATCAGCTTGGTTTTTGCCCTCGAACAAACCATTTAAGACACTGACATCCAGGAAATGAAAATAACTCGCAACGTATTCCGTTTGATAAACGTTGTCCGACATGCCGCCCATCAGGCTTGCTAATCCGCCATAGATATTGTCCATCATCCCCATGGAGGCGCGTCCTGCCTCACTTGGATCATCGTTTACGCTCGTAGCCCCCGCCTCCTCGCCGGCAACGGAACGGTTCAACGAACGGTTCGCTTCCATCTTCTCCTTGAGCAAATCAAATTTCGCTTGATGTTCACTTAATCCGCTTTTAAGTAGTTCAATTTTGCGGATCCAACTGGCTGCATCCTTCAGCGTGGCACTTGCCGCCTTTTCGGTAGCCTTCCGCTCCTTGTCAGAGGAACGATGGGCATCCAATTTTCGGGTACTGGCTTCCAAAACATTGTCTGAACCGGGGGTAACAAATTGCCGCAGATAGGCATCACTTGCTCTGACAGCGTTATTCACACTTGAAGCGAAAGAGCTGGGCGGAGCTGTGGCGGATAATATGGAACCGCTTTGGGCCTGCAGCGTGTTCCCCGTGCTCCGGAGTTCAGCGAAGGCCGTTGTCTGCCGATCAATATCCGAGGCCAGGCTGGCGAATAACTCCTCGGACAGCAGCAAAGCATCGGCTTGGCCTCGAATCTCGGTGATCGCCGCGCCTTCACCAACCGGATCTAAGTTGCCGCTGCGGGTGCTTATCCCGGCGGACACCTCATTATAAGCCGCTTGTTCCGGACGATGTTTCGCCTCCGCGATCGTTTGCCGCATTTGCTCATTGATCCGCCGTGCTTCATCGAGCAACGTCTTCGCCTGCGGCAGGTACGAGGCATGCCTCTGCTCTGCGATACGCAAAGTGCGATCCAAGGAAGCAAATAACCCGCTGGTTGCGGAACGGTAGCGGCTGATTTCCGCGGTATACATCCGATCCTCCGGTTCCAGACCCGCATCCGCCTCAACTTGACTTACAAATTCAGGGTATTCGGCTGCAGCGTCGACCAATGTTGAGAGGCTGCCGCTCCCGCCGCCTCCCGACAGCACCTTCGCATAAGGCTCCATCGTCTTGCCGGCTTGTCGCTGCAGTTCCAGGAGCTGATCAAGCTTGGCCTCTCTCTGGTCGTAAAGCTTCTGCAGCTTTCCCAGCAAATCTACCGTATTGGAGGCTTCCTTCATGACTCCGGCCATCGGCTTAAAGCGGTTCAACAGCTCGATGGTAATGTCGATGGGTGCCCGATACTTCATTTGCTCGCGAATTTGTTGTTCGAACATCGGATATGTCCCGATCGGATGCATGAATTCGACGGCAGAGGAATCCAACCTCGCATTTAGCAGAGGGAATCCTTCCTTTTGCCGGACCAGCTCGAATTGGTCTTGGAGCACCTTCGACATGATGTAATTCCCATCCGTTTGCCCGTATGCAAATAACCCGTACCGTTCAGCCAATTCACGATCGTATGCTGACAGGACCGATCTCGAAGCTGCGTGCGCCAAGGTCTCCACCTGAGCTTGCAAAGCAAACATGCGGGCGAAATCGATAAACAGAGCAACAAACGCAAACACCGCAGCAAATATGACGATAAAAAATACCGTGACCGCCCCGTGCTCCGAGCGATTCCGTGAAAACACTGACAACTCCGCCTCCTTCTCCATCCGGTTATTTTCCGAACCGTACCAACGCTTCTTGCGCCTCCTGCTTGTCCATTCCTCCCGCACTTGTACCGCTTCGGAACTTCTCGCCATAATATCGCGCCAGTTCAACGGTCCGGATCCATTCCGTTGGCTCGACCACATACGATTCAGCCCGACTGCGCTGATGGATATCGTCAATCCAGGCCTCCAACGGAGCCAGCGGGATCAGCCGATCCAGCGCAACACTGACCTTGCGCAGCAGTAATCGGTTATCATAGCCCATCTCCCCGTCGATGCCTTCTGGCAGCTTAGTCCCTGTCCGATTCAGCTTCTTTAACGGAAGCGACTGGCCCTCTCCATCACCTGCACCCGCAGGCAATGTCAACTTCACCACTCCGCTGCCGCCGTCCCCGCCAAAAATCGCTTGCAGCAACCCATCATCCCCGAGTCGCCAATAGAGGGAGTCGTGCTTGCCATCGACATAGGCTCCGGTTAAGCCGTCCCGGTAGCTGTTATCCCAGGTATAAGCGGTTCGCTCTGCCGCAACGATGGCCGCTTGCCCCAATAGTGCCTGTTGATAAAGGTAAAGACAGAAGAACAGAAGAATCAGTACCGTGTAAAAAATCAACGGAAGCACCAAAGAAGATTCGATCGTAAAAACCCCGCGTTGATCCTGCCAAAGCTTCATTCTTACGTCTCGTCCATGAAGTTTTCCGTTTTCGTCTTAGCTTTATCGAGCAAGCTCTCAATAATCGCCTTCAATTGTTTGCGAAAAATCGCAGCGATAATCACAATCACCGCGATAATCAGGATCATTTCCAGCATTCCAAGCCCCTCTTCATTACGCCAAAAGCTTCTCATCTCTTTGCGAATTGTCGTTAACATGTTTTCTCCTCCTCTGTGTGCATTACAAATTCATGATCATAAAAGCCGGTGCCCCAACCAAAATCAGTACGGCCATAAACAGCAGCACCATCGGAAACACCAGCTTGGACGAAGCTTGCTCGCCCAACGTTCTGCTGACGGCTTTGCGTTTCTCCCATAATGAATGGGACAAGTCCCGCAAAGCCAAGGCAAAATCCTCCCCGCCGCGGCGGTAGTTTAATAGAACGGCCGTCGTAAAAGCCGACACTTCCTGAATGCCGCAGCGTTTGCTGAATCCTTCCATCGCCTGCTGAAATGAATCCCCCCCTTCCCATTCCTTCTGCATCTGCAACAGCTCCCGGTATAGGGGATGCCCGATTTGCTCTCGCTTGCGCTCAAGGCATAGCTTTATCGCCTGCTGGACCGTTGATCCGGCACCTACCAGCAGTACGATTTTGTTCAGCAACTCCGGCAGCTCGAGCAGGACCGCCTGTTCCCGCCGCTGTACCTTGCGATGAAGGTCATTGAACAGCGCCATCGGCACCAACACAGCAAACAGGACGCCGATCCCCAAGCCGGCAGCTCCGTTGCCCAACAAGGTCAGCAGACACCCGAACAGGAGACAAAGATAACCGTATGTGAGCGCCTCCGACATCCAGAGCAGCGTCAATTCACGGCTGCGCCGGCTGCCGCCGATTTTCTGTACGGCACGTTGAACCTTAAAGAAGAAACCCGGAAAACGCTGAGATACCCTCATTCGCTCCAAAAGCAGCAGCATGGGCGGTGAAAAGCGAACAAGCTTTAATCCTTCTAGAGATACTTCCGTATGCCACCGATAGAGGGGACGAGAGTTCTGGTAAACGTATAGCCAGCCTCCGCTCAACACGAATAGCAGCAAACCCGAAACCACAAGGTACAATCAACGAACGCCCCCTTTACACTCGGATATTGATGATCTTTAACATCAGCCAGGCGCAGATTGCGTATAGAAGCAACGCCAAGCCTGAAATCAGCAACCCGGCACCTTGATGCAGCGGACGCATATAGTCCGGAGATGTGAGTTGCATAAAGAGCAAGAACAAGACCGGTGCTGCTAACATCGCTTTCGCTTCAAATCGTTTCTGGGCAATCATCACGCTGATCTCCTGCGTGATCTCCAGCTTCTCACCGATCAGGTTCGATGTCCGCCGGATCACTTCCACCAGATCACCACCGGAACGCTTGCAGGTCGTAAACACATCGGCAAAATTGTCGATATCCTCCATGGCGGCACGTCGGCTGAAATCCAGCAGCGCCTCCTCGATCGGCTGACCGTACTCCATCCGGGCACATATGATCACCAACTCCCGCATGACATCGTTATCGCCGTCCGGATACAGCAGTCTTAGATCGTCGATCGCCTCACGAAAGCCGTTCTCTACGGAGCGGCCAGCGGCCAATGAAGAGGACAGCGAGTATAACGCTTGCTTAAAATGCAGGCTCAGATTCTCCCGTCTTCGGCGCAGCAGGTAACGGCTCCAGAACTTGGGCGTGTATAAGCCGCTTAACGAAAGCAACAGTGCCAGCGGGAGGGAATGGAAGAAAATGTAACCTAGTGTAAAGAAAGCAGTTCCTCCAACCAACGTGCAGATCAGCCGCTGACGCGGAGACAGAGGATACACCCGGTAATCCGCAAGACTTGTTTGATCCGTCGTCGCCGGCTTTATCCCCGCCTTCCTGCGCTGCAAGCCGGACCTCGCTTTCAGCAACAAAATGAACCCTCTCCTTCCCAGCATTAATCGACCGGCAATCCAGCCATACGCAGCTTGTCCGTGTGGATTAACTTAGCGCCGCTGCTCTGTAAATGCCCCACAATTCGGCCGTTCTGCTCCCCTTCCTCCTGGAACGTAAACAGCGGCTGAAGCACCACCTCCCCGTCCCGCAGGCCAACCACCTCGGAAATTTCAGTTACTCGGCGTGAGCGGTCACGCAACCGCGACAAATGAACGAAAACATCGATCGACGAAGCGATCTGCTGACGAACAACCGGAAGCGGCAACTCGGCTCCACTCAACACCATCGTCTCCAACCTGCTGATCATATCTGCTGTGCTGTTGGCATGCCCCGTCGAAAGAGAGCCATCATGGCCAGTGTTCATGGCCTGAAGCATATCCAGCGCTTCCGCCCCGCGCACCTCCCCAACGATAATCCGGTTGGGCCGCATCCGCAGCGAAGATCGGATTAGCTCGCGCACGGTAATTTCGCCTTTCCCTTCCGTATTGGCATTCCGGGTTTCGAGCGATACGAGATTCGGGACCGTAACGATTTGCAGCTCGGCGGAATCCTCGATCGTAATCACCCGCTCATCGGGTGGGATGAACTGGGACAAGGCGTTTAAAAACGTCGTTTTCCCCGAGCCCGTTCCGCCGCTGATAAAGATGTTGTATTTGCTTCGCACCAGCCGCTGCAGCAGCTCCGCCGCTTCCTCGCTCAGGGAGCCAATCGCAACCAACTGCTCCATGGTTAACGGCCGTTCCGGGAATTTGCGAATAGTCATCGTTGGGCCCTTTAAAGCGATGGGAGGCAGTACGATATTTACCCGCGACCCGTCCCGCAGACGCGCATCAACGATTGGCGACGATTCGTTCACTACCCGGTTAACGCCGGAAACGATCATCTGGATAATGTCTTCCAAGCGCTCCCGGGACTCAAAGCGGACAGGAATCCGCTGAACCTGCCCCTCTCGCTCGACGAAGATTTCCTCATGACTGTTGATCATAATCTCTGTGACGCTGCGATCCTCAACGAGCGGCTGAAGAACATCCAGCCCGCGAAACGAATCGTACAACCTGCGCACCCATTTGCGCTTCTCGGCCGCCGTTGCCCCGCTTAATCTCCGATCCTCCAGAACGCGTCGCTCGATATAGTCCATCAGTTGGTCATCGTTCAGAACAGAGGTGACATCCAGCCCCTGACGAATTTCATTGCGCAGGGCGGTAAATTCCGCTTCCTCCATCATGAATCCCTCCCGCACCAGCGAATGACGGTTCCTCACCCTGAAGCTCACGGCAAAGCCGAATCATATCGCGTTGATACAGCGGCGAATGCAGCAATTCACCTTGGCGGCTGCCCTGACTCCAGGCTGGAATATACGATAGCGTAGCTCGCAGTTTCATCTCGGGACGCTGCAAATCAGCCAGCGGCTTGCCTGTATATCGATTCAGTGCAAAACAGGTTTTCTTCAGAAGCGACCGGTAAAAATTCGGCCGAGTACGTTCCAGATGAGTCAGCCATCCCCGGGTTTTACGCATTACTCCCCAATCCTCCGTTACGATCCATACAATACGATCCGCCCGTTCCAGCACCGCATCCATACGTCCATCTGGAAAGGAATCCATATCGACGATCACCGAGTCATACAAACCGCTGCCGGCAATGTACTCAATTAACTCCACTGTATCTTTGCGCTCCATCTCCAGCAGCTCATTCAGATTATCCGGCGGGGCCAGCGTATCTCCTTGCAGGACGGGATGCCTGTAGGCATACGCGGAGATCGGAAAACGGGGCGGTTCCCGCCGATCCTCAGCCGCCTTCAAGTCGTACAGCAGCCGGGCTAAACCAGGCTTCTCCTCCTTTGTGCCCTGCCCGGTAAACGGCGGTTCGCTGCCAATCGTCTCCAGGTTCAGGTAAAATACCTTCCCCCCTTCGGTCGCCAGCTGTCGGGCCAAATGAAGCGCCACCGTCGTTTTGCCTAAGCCTCCTACGGTTGAATAAACCCCAATGACCAACGACTGCCCGCCGATGCGCACCTCCTTGCCTGAGGCTCCTTGAACAAGCTCGATCACCGCAGAAAGCAGCTGATGCAACGACTGATATTTGTCGACGCGCAAACGATCCGAATGCTGTGGCCCACCGCCTTCCCCTAGTTCAATGAAGTAAAGCCCGGGGCGCTTCATGCCTTCTGCCGCCTCAAGGAACATCTGGTCACCCAACACCGCATCGATCTCTCCGCCGGATTCCAGCAGATATTGGGCAAATGCTTCCTTCCGGCTAAACGCAGTCACCACCAAACGCCGGTCGAACTCGCTCTCATGAACATAATGCAAAAATGGTTCGATATACTCCTCCTCTTGCACGGCCAGCACTAATTTGATTGGAATCTCAATCCCCTCCTTCAAGGAAAACGAGAACAAAAAAAGCACCGCCCAATAACCCGATTTAACAATCGAGTAATGGACGGTGCTACCGTTCAAATTTCCTTGATTTTATAATTATTTTACTCTTTTTTCCATCATTAGTCAAGAGTCCGCGATCACTCAGTTAAAATGTTACTAAAGAGGCATCGGTTCACTCACATCGAAATGTTACCGAAGGGATGTGTTTTGAAACTGAGCATGAAAACACGACGTGAAGTAATCCGTACCTTGGCTGATCAATACATGAGAGCGAAATCGCGAAATGAGAAATCTGCAATCCTTGACAACGCCGTGAAGGTGCTGGGGTGCCATCGGAAGCATGCTATCCGCGCTCTCACGAACCCTCCTGCGCTGACACCAGCGAAATCGAAACGTAATCGGCCATTAGCTTACCAGGAGGCGATGCCCGTCATTGAGCGCGTTTGGGAAGCCCTGG
>NZ_JADQ01000053.1:0-31764 GCF_000518465.1 Paenibacillus sp. J14
CTGAGCGATCGTGGGAAGAGTTTCAACAAGCTGTGTTACGACCGCCGTCTAAGCCATCCAAAGGCCGGCGTAAGAAAGGGCGGCCAGGAAGGCCGAGAAAACATCCATTGAAGCTCAAGAGCGTCAAGATGGTACTAGAGTAACCGAATGATTCATCTACTAATTTTTGGTAACATGACTACACTTCACGTCCTGTTACCCTTTTAGCACATTGGCGGAAAATAGAAATGGTAAATTTTAATCCAATAAGTTGATACAACCAAGATTAACAATTAATTGAATACCATGTCACTTTAGATGCAAGGCTAGTGGCAAATCGGGTGTTTTAGCGCAAAAAGCCTGCACTTTTACAGTTATTTTACGCAAAACAGCAATTCGATTCCCAAATAACTGTATTTTTGCAGGAATCGCGTGGCGTGCACGCAAAGACCGGCGTGTTAGGCTTAATTTGTAGGAATCGCACGTGGAGGAGTGGCGGAAGTGTTGAAGCCCGATAGAACGTTGCTACAAACACATAGGAGCACTACCGATATCCGGTAGTGCTCTCCAAAGTAATCTCATATAACAGAATTATGGCGTGAGTGCAGGGGCGTGACGGTGATGAGTGCCTTGTTCGTAGCTATAAGCTAGTTTGATGAGTGTGCCTTCATCGAAGGCGCGACCCAGGAACTCGATGCCAACGGGGAGACCGTCTTTGGTAAATCCGGCAGGGACCGTAATGGCAGGGAATCCCGAGAATGGGCTTAAGCGATTATTGTTACCGGACGATTGGCCCTCACCAATCAATGCTGGTGGTTGGGTGCTGGTTGGGTACACAATCGCGTCGAGTTTATAGTCGGCCATCACCTTCAGTAGGGAGTCTCGGGTAAGGCTGGTGCGTTTCAGTACAATGTCTTTGTATTCTTGAGTGTCCAGCGTTTCTCGGGCCTCGCGAGCCTTCATCGATTGCTCTTGAGATTTATCGTACTCTCCAGAGGCGATGATTTCAGCCAGGCTGTGGTAAGGGGCTTTATCACCGAGTTCCTCGAGGTAATCGTTTAATTGGAACTTGAACTCGTAGCCGCTTAAGCTTGGATATTTCATAATCTCCTCAAGATTTGGAATCTTAATATTCACGACGGTTGCGCCAAGGGCTTCTAATTCTTTCACCGCGTTGGACACGACTTCGGTGACAGCTTTTTCTTGATCGTTGTTCTCCGGGAAGAGTTCCGTGGCTACGCCAATCCGTGCGCCTTTCAAGCCATTGACGTCAAGGAAGTCGGTGTAGCTCGCAGGAATACGGCCTACGCTGTAGGCGGTGGCGACATCGTCTGGATCATAACCAACTGTGGCGTCGAGCAGGATCGCTGCATCCTCGACTGTCCGGGCGATTGGGCCTCCTACGTCTTGCGTCAAAGCGAGTGGGATAATTCCATCACGGCTGGATAAGCCAATCGTTGGGCGGATCCCAACCAAGCTGTTGAAGCTGGACGGGATACGGATGGAACCTCCAGTATCCGTGCCCAGGCCGGCAGCGGCAAAGTTGGCGGCAATTGCTGCTCCGGTACCACCACTGGAGCCGCCGGGATAATGGTCAAGGGCATATGGATTTTTCGTTTGGCCGCCTAACGAGCTTGATGTGGTAATGCCAAAAGCAAACTCATGAAGATTCGTTTTGCCTAGGATGATCGCGCCGGCTTCTTTGAGCTTGGCAATTTGATCTGCATCTTGCGGAGGGATCGACTCCTTCAAGCAAAGACAGCCTGCGGTCGTCGGCATATCGGCGGTGTCAAAGTTGTCTTTGACAAGGATCGGAATGCCGTGCAGTGGTCCTCTAGGTCCCTTTTCAGCGCGCTCTTGGTCCAACGCTTCGGCGATGCTGAGTACGTCAGGATTAACTGAAAGGACAGCTTGCAGGGAAATCCCTTGATCATCATATTTATCGATTCGATCGAGATACATTTGTACGAGTTGTTTAGAAGTGATCTTGCCTTGTTCCATAGCCAGCTGAAGTTTAGAAATCGTGGCTTCCGGAAGGATAAAAGGAGCTAGGTAACTGACAACACGGTCGTGCAGTCGCTCGAGATCGTCGGCAGTGAGAGGGGCGCCAGGCAGGAAAGAGGTATCCGAATAGCCTTTCATAAGCCCGGCCTTCTTCACGGCTCCAACAGCTCCCGCGTAAGCAGCTTGGTCTGGAACATCGCTGAAGGATTCAGCGGCATCCTCGAGCCCCAGCCATTGCTGAAGCAGTACAGCCGCTTGGCTGCGGAGCACACGGTTACTGGAGACCTCCGGCATCGTGAAGGAGCCTCCCGCCTCGGTTGCCGCCTGTTTCATCGCTTGGTAAAATTGGTCGCCGGTGATAAAGGTTTGGCTTGCTGTAACCTTGGCTGTACCTGAAGCGGCTTGGGCTTGTGGAAGCTGTCCGATTCCAAGCCCTGTGACCAAGACAGAGGTTAGTAGGACGGCGCTTCCTAGTTTCAGGCCTCGTCGATAAAGATTCATAAGATTTCCCCTCCAAGTCAAAATTTAAAGTTTATGTGAACCATCATAAATTCATGTTAGATATATTGACAAAGATGAGAACTATCTAATAAAACGTATACATCAAGGGATATCACAATAAATCAAAGGATTACTTAGGTTTTCTCCCATTAAAAAATATCATAAATATATCTAAAATGTTATATAACCTAACGTGAACATAACGCATTCATTACCCTTTTCAGAAAATTAACTGTATTATTTTCAGTTTCTACCAAATGGAATGTAACCTTTTTGTTACCGACAGGGGGACGTCACCCGTTATAATTAGATTGGTAAATTAGCATCTAGGGCATTTAGCCTATCCGGAATCTATATCAGAATGACAACAGGAAGTATTTTTCAGTATATAGGCAGGGTAAGGAGGAATGGATCATGCAGCGAAGAGGAGTTAGAATTTCCTTATGCTTCATGTGGGGAGTCTTGATGATGATGGTAGTCATCGCAGGCTGTGCGTCTTCCGAGCCTTCGTGGACAGATTATGTAGGAGCAACGGTTGAGAAGAATTTCCCTGTTCCTAAAGAGGCCAACCAAACGGATACGGCTCTTAATAATTCGAAGATGGACTATGTTAATTATAGACTAACCGGACTTAAGGAAAGCAGTGAGATCCCTGAGGCCTATCAGAAGGTAATCGAGGAGTGGGGATGGAAGGAGAAGAAAGAGGAAAGTACTGGTTCAACTCGGGTGTACGAGAAGGGGAAGCAAATTGTTCAATTGACGCTTCATGATAACTCTTTTACTGTATTAGTCCCGAAAAAAGAATCGAAAACCGTCATTCAAGGGTTGGAAAGCAGCAGCCCATAGCATCAGAATTCGGATATGAAAAGGCAACTGCCCCTCTACCGGACAAGCCCGGTAATGGAATGTGCTAAAGAAAATAAAAGGCCTGATCTCTGCATTTGTGCAGGGAGCAGGCTTTTTTCACATCGAGTATATGAACATAATTATTGCCTATAGTAAGCAATTTCGAGGCCAGTGATCTTGATCATCCCGTCTTTACGTTGTCCACGAAGGGTAGCAAGCACGATCGATCGCGGGATCATCAGCCAGAGGTGCCAGAACACTAAAGAGAGCACAAAGGAGACCGGCGACCAAGGGATGAGAATCACGATAATACAGCAACCGATCCAAGCGGAATGAAGATGGACTCGGCGATAGTCGGGATAAGAGACGTATTGATCAGGTGAATAACCAATCCATGGCATATGTCGGGAAAACCGCCAGCGCTTGCGATAGGAGTGGCTGACGATCATCAGTACGGAGCGGGAAATGACATATTGGATCCATAAGATGACCGGTAGGGCTAATAGGAAGAAGAAGATACTGGTCCAGGATATGAATATCGTCTCGGCTGCCAGCCATATGACGGGGAGTATGCCTAAGCTATAGATGAGCGACTTCGGTAAAACCTTCTTTTTGAGCAAGGTGTAGTGATAAAAGGTCGCTTGGCTTTCGGTTTCAGCGGACTTCAAGCGTTTGCTCCTCCTCCCATTTTTCATCAACTCCGCACATCGCGGACTAGCTCTTCTTAATATATCGGAAGAATCCAAGAATAATTAAGACGGCGCGTACAAACACGGGGCTCTGGTTGTCGGCATAAGATAAAGTAGGAAGCGAACTATGAAAAGGTTTAAAATAGTAGAATCTGTGTCATACTGATAGTAAAAAAAACAAGGTGGGATCGGACATGGATGAGTCGCGCGTTAGCACCTGCATTATATGTGGAGAGCCGAAGACGGAGGGGATTCATATCGTTTCTGAATTTATCTGCGATGCTTGCGAGGCTGAAATGGTGCGCACCGACGTGCAGGAGGAGAAATACCACTTCTTTGTTCATCAAATGAAGCAGATCTGGGTGCAAAAAAATGCATAACACTGCCGGATAAAAGGACCTGTTCATTTTGGGGAGCGGGTCCTTTTATATTGCTCTAGTGGGTGAACTAACGGTAAAATGAAATGAAGCAATGAATGCAATCACATAAAGATCAGGTTAACCCAGTGTTGGAAGGAATCGAAATGGCAGAGGAACATTACGGAAGGGCCCCTTTGGTTGAGGTTTTGCGGCAGTATCAGGTGAAAAAGGATGCTTCCTTTCATGTCCCGGGGCATAAAAATGGACAGGCTTTGCGCGGTCATGCGAAGGGGATTGAGGAATTGGCCCGCGTGATGGAAATCGACGTGACGGAAATTAACGGGACGGATGATCTCCATCATCCCGAGGGCGTCATCCGCGAGGCACAGCAGCTGGCCGCCGCCCAGTTTGGGGCGGAGGAGACGTTTTTTCTGGTTGGCGGCAGTACGGCCGGCAACCTGGCCTTGATCCTGAGCGTGTGTACCGCTCCAGGGGATGTGCTGCTCGTGCAGCGGAACGTGCATAAATCCGTCATTCACGGATTAATGCTGGCGGGCGCGCACGCGGTATTTTTGGCGCCGCAGCTGGATGCGGGCAGCGGCCTGGCTACCATCCCGAGCGAAGCAACGGTGCGTGAAGCCCTGCGCCGGTATCCCGGCGCGAAGGGGGTGCTGCTCACGCACCCGAGCTACTATGGGATGGGGGCGTCATTGCAGCCGCTGGCGGAGCTGTGCCACGCGCACGGGGTGCCGCTGCTCGTCGATGAGGCGCATGGCGCCCATTTCGGCCAGCACCCGGCGCTGCCGGAGAGCGCGCTGGCCGCGGGGGCCGATGGCGTCGTGCAGTCGACGCACAAGATGCTGACCGCGCTCACGATGGGCGCGATGCTGCACGTGCAGGGCGGGCTGCTCGACCGCACGCTGCTGCGCCAGCGGCTGGCGATGCTGCAGAGCTCCAGCCCGTCGTACCCCATCATGGCTTCGCTCGATCTGAGCCGAAGCCTGCTGGGGGCACAGGGCCCCGCCTTCTTCGAGGGCGGGCTCGCCGCGGCCGCGCATCTGCGGCGCGGCCTGGCCAAGCAATCGCGCTTCGGCGTTGTGGAACCGCCGGGCGCCAGCGGAGAGGCTGCTGCATATACTATCCAAGATCCTTTGAAGCTTGTGATATTCGATGCATCCGCAGCCCTCTCCGGGTATGAACTGCAAGAGCGGCTCGAAGCCGAAGGCTGCGTGCCGGAGATGAGCGATGACCGCTTTGTGGTCCTGGCGCTAGGTCCGGGAACAACGATGGAAGATGCCGATCGGCTGCTGCAAGCGCTGGATCACATCGCTAATGCCGAAGCCGATTCACTGGGGAAAACGGTGAGAGGGGGTCTCGTTTCCCCAACAGGTTCGGCCAATGAACTTTCCACGTGGAACAATTCAGTTCACGGAGGGCATTTGTCGGAGGTGTCTGAGCCTGTACCGTTTAGCCTTACGCCGCTGATTCCAGGGGAGATCGAAGCGATCCCTGTTGAGGAAAGTCTCGGTCGGCAAGCGGCGGAAATGATCATTCCGTATCCTCCGGGCATTCCGCTGCTCTACCCCGGGGAGATCATTACCGAAACGGTAAGGCAACGGCTGCGGCTGCTGAGGGATTCAGGAGCCAAGTGTCAGGGGCCGGCCGACCCGCGGTTGCATACGATTCAAGTCAAGAAAGGGTAAACCTAAGCATATACTTGTACATGATTTTTGGAGAAGAAAGCAGGGAACGAACTAGATGAACCATCAAGCCAAGGGATTATTTATTACGCTTGAAGGGGGGGATGGCTCCGGCAAAACGACGGTCATGCGGGAAATGGAACAGTTGCTTAAGGAACAAGGTGTGGACTTTATTTCTACGAGGGAACCTGGCGGCATCGAAATTGCGGAGAAGATCCGTGAGGTGATCTTAAATCCGCAGCACACGGCGATGGATGCACGGACCGAGGCACTGTTATACGCCGCATCAAGGCGACAGCATCTGGCGGAGAAGGTGGAGCCCTCCCTGGAGCGTGGAATTACAGTTCTCTGCGATCGCTTTATAGATAGCAGCCTGGCCTATCAGGGGCATGCTCGTGGGCTCGGGATCGAGGAAGTGCTGAAGATTAATCTTTTTGCCACTAAGGGAAGGTTTCCGGATCTCACTTTCTATCTCGACATTGAGCCGGAAGTGGGGTTGGCCCGGATCGCTGCAGGTGCCGGACGTGAAGTGAACCGACTGGATATGGAAAGCCTGCATTTTCATCAAAAGGTTCGGGAAGGATACCACATCCTCGCTGGGATGTATCCGGATCGGATCAAAACGATAGATGCTTCTCGCAGTCAAGAAGAGGTTGCAGCGGAGATCCGCGGGCATCTTTATGCGGCAATAAAGGAGATCCTAGCCTAGGTGTCAAATAGGTTAGTATGGTACATTTTTATAAAATAAGGAGGTACTGCAAATGAAACTGATTGTTGCGATTATCCAAGATAAAGACAGCAACCGGCTATCCAGCGCGCTCGTGAAAGAAAACTATCGGGCAACGAAGCTGGCGAGTACCGGAGGGTTTCTTCGGGCGGGGAACACCACATTTATGATCGGTGTAGACGACCATCAAGTGGATGACGTATTGAAAGTGATCCGTAACAGTTGTAAAGTGCGGGAACAATTAGTAACCCCGGTTACTCCGATGAGCGGTACAACCGATTCGTATTTGCCGTTGCCCGTGGAAGTGCAAGTGGGCGGGGCGACGGTGTTTGTGCTTCCAGTAGACCGTTTCGAACACTTCTAATATAGTGGGAACATTGGAGTTGCTCACGTACTCCCTAAGTACGCTGCGCTACTTACGTCCCTAGTTTCGTCCAACTAAAGCGTTTTGAAAAAACGCACGTCGGAAGCATAAGCTTCGGTGCTGAAAAGCCAACATTTTAATCTTCATCATAAAGAAATCAAAAAAAGTGATCTTCCCTTCACGAGGGAATTACTAGAAGCCGATTCGAGGCTTCGATGTTATCGTACATTCATTCTATCTATTCAATTATAGGCGGTGGACGCTTTGAAAATTGATCCGGGATACCGGCCGCTCAAAAGCGGCTTGGGGGTGAGTGACAGCCCTGCCAAGCCGGTACAGTCGAAAAGCTTCGCCGACGTCATGCAGCGGCATGGGCAGCAGGCGACCCAAGAAGAATTGAACCGGAGATTTAAGGAGATTCAAATGCAAGGGGACCGGCTTGCCCGGTCCATGACCGTTCGGGAGTTGAAGGCGTACCGGATGATGGTCAAGCGGTTTCTCGAGGATACGGTTCGGCGGGGTGTGGGCATCAAAGAATCCAGAGGCTGGGACCGCCGCGGCCGTGGGAAGCGTTATAAGCTTCTTGATGAAGTGGATGCTGCGCTGCTGGCGATGGCAGACGAATTGCTGGAGACGGAGCAAGGCAAGATCGAGCTGTTGCAAAAGATCGGCGAGATCCGCGGCATGCTGATTAATCTGGTTTTCTAGCTTTGAAAGGACGAGGCAGAAGAGATGTCATTTCAAGAGATCATTGGGCAGGAGACGGCCAAACAATTGCTGCAAAGCAGTCTGCGGCGCCAGGAAATCTCCCATGCCTATATATTTAGTGGACCGCCTGGAAGCGGGCAGATGGAAATGGCCATGGCCTTCGTCCAGGCGTTGTTCTGTACACGGGGCGGAGACGATGCTTGCGGGGAGTGTCTGGAGTGCCGGAAGGTACTGCATGGCAATCATCCCGATTTGTTTACAATCAAGCCCGACGGGGCAACGATTAAAATCGAACAAATCCGCGATCTGCAGCGGATTTTCTCTTACCGTTCGGAGAGCGGGAATCCTAAGGCTTATATTATTGACGAAGCCGAAAAAATGACAGTGCAAGCGGCCAACAGCTTGCTCAAATTTCTGGAGGAACCGCCATCTCCGGCCGTAGCAATTCTGCTGTCGGATAATGGACGAGCTTTGCTCCCTACAATTCAATCGCGCGCCCAATGGGTTCCATTCTCTCCGGTGAATCCGGAGACGATGCTCCAGATATTGGCGAACGAGGGATTTTCGACAACCTTGGCTCGCAGTGCCGTTCATCTCGCGGCAGGACTGGGTCCATGCCGTGATTTAATCCAGCAGAATTGGTTTGCAGAAGTTCGAAACGTAGTGTTACAATTAGGAAAGGAGATCGCAGGCCGTGGCGGCTCTCCATTAATTACGGCGCAGCAGGTATTGTTCAAATCCGGGTTGACCGATCATTTGGACATGCTGTTCAGCCTTTTCCATTTGTGGTTCAAAGATATGATCCATGCGCTCTATCATAAACATGATCAAATCGTTTTCATAGATGAGCTTCAGTTTATTAATCAACATTGTACCAGCCGCAGTGCAGAACAGTGGATTGAGGCCATGGCGCTGGCTGCAGAGAGCAAGAAGAAGCTGCGGCAGCATATGAATGCCAATCTCTGCGTAGAGCAGTTTTTGATTGCCGTGGATGGACAACGGTAAGACCTGCACCTAGATGACACCAGGTCGTTATGACTTCGCATGAAACTTTCTCCCCTGAAAGAGCAGGGAATGTAATAGTTTCTTTGGATCGCGCTGCTTTCGTGAGTTGCGGTTCGCCAGTCTTGTAGAGCTATACGAGGGGGTTAGTTTTTGTATACTGTAGTGGGCGTCCGCTTTAAGAAGGCGGGCAAAATCTATTATTTCGATCCGTTGGACCTCCCGGTAGAGAAAGATCAACACGTTATTGTTGAGACTGCTCGGGGGATCGAATATGGGAAAGTGGTGGTCGGCAAGAAGAAGGTTGGAGAATCCGATGTCGTCCTTCCGCTGAAGAAGGTAATTCGGATCGCCGATGAAGCCGACGCCCGAGTTGTCGAGGAGAACAAGCTTGCGGCAAAGAATGCCTTTGTCACATGTTTAAATAAAATTAAAGATCATGATTTGAAAATGAAGCTGGTCGACGTGGAATTTACGTTTGACCGCAATAAAATCATCTTCTACTTTACGGCAGAAGGCCGTGTGGATTTTCGCGAGTTGGTGAAGGATCTGGCCAGTATCTTCCGGACCCGGATTGAGCTGAGACAGATCGGCGTGCGGGACGAAGCCAAGATGCTTGGCGGGATCGGCCCCTGCGGACGCGTGCTCTGCTGTTCCTCTTGGTTGGGGGATTTTGAGCCGGTATCGATCAAGATGGCGAAGGACCAAAGCTTGTCACTGAACCCTACGAAAATCTCAGGATTATGCGGTCGTCTGATGTGCTGTCTGAAGTTCGAGCATGACAACTACGAAAGCACCAAAGAAGAACTTCCATCCGTAGGCAAAATCGTCGTTACTTCGCTGGGTGACGGTAAGGTCGTTGGACTCAACGCCGGCAGCCGCACCGTACATGTACAGTTGTTCGAAATTGGGAAAGTGAAGGAGCTTCCGCTGGACGATGTCGTCCTGAAATAAAAGAAGATCTTTTTCAAGATAGATTCTAGAGATGACTCTGGGGTGGGAACTTGGAGAACAAGGACATTTTCACAAGTATGCAGGCGCTGGAAACGCAAATGGGAAAAGTACACGGCGATTTGAGCAGCCTCATGTTGGAGGTCAAGAAGCTGGTGGAAGAGAACCAGCGGCTTCGCCTTGAGAATGAACAGCTGCGCAAAATATTAAAGCGGGAGAGCACCGAAGGGCCGCTGCCTATGCCGGCGTCGGTCAGAACCGATAGTCCGGTTCCGGCTGGCAAAGAAGCGATTGACGTCGTCGGTGAAGGCTACGATAACTTAGCACGTCTTTATCATGAGGGCTTTCATATTTGCAATGTTTATTACGGGCATCTGCGCACCGAAGGTGACTGCCTGTTCTGCTTGTCGTTTTTGAATAAATAATGAACCGTGGGGGTGTCCCTGCGGTTTTTTTTAAATTTAGGCTACAAAAAGGATGGAGTTCCAAATCAATGAACCAAGTACCTATTTATGAGCAGGAACGGATTGACGACCTGCTGACCCATGATTTACATATCATTCAAAGCGACGAGGTGTTTAGCTTCTCGATGGATGCCGTGTTGTTGGCACGGTTCGCACCAGTGCCGAAATACGGTAAAATCCTCGATCTATGCACCGGCAATGGGGTAATCCCGTTGCTGCTCTCCACGCGGACGGAAGCGAAGATCGAGGGGATCGAGATCCAGCCACGGCTTGCTGATATGGCTCGCCGCAGTGTAGAAATGAACGGGCTGACACACCGGATCGAAATTCGCGAAGGGGATTTACGTGAGCTGGTGAAGGTGACGGGGCACGGGGCGTACGATGCCATTACGGTAAACCCGCCGTATATGCCGGTGACCAGCGGCGAGGCGAAGCTGAATTCGTATCAGGCGATCGCTAGGCATGAAATTCACTGTAGTTTGGAGGAAGTGGCGGCTGCATCGATGCGGCTGGTTCGGCCCGGTGGCAAGGTGTCGATGGTTCACAGACCGCAGCGATTAGGGGAAATTATGACGTTGCTGCGCCAATATCGACTAGAGCCGAAGGTGATCCGGTTTGTGCATCCAAGAGCGGGAGCGGAAGCGAACATGGTGCTGATCGAGGCGCTGCGAGACGGCAAGCCGGATGTGCGGGTACTGCCGCCATTGATCGTATATAATGAAAACGGGGAATACTGCGAAGAAATCATGAATATCTATTACGGGCCAAAAGAGGGTAGAGCATGAACGTTCAAGTACAGAAGAGCTTTGAAAATACAGCAGAGGGCAGCGGCAAGTTGTTCCTGGTGGGGACGCCCATCGGGAATCTGGAGGATATGACCTACCGGGCCGTGCGCACCTTGCAAGAGGTGGACATTATCGCGGCGGAGGATACGCGGCAGACGCGCAAGCTGTTAACGCATTTCGACATCTCTCCAGGTAAATTGCTGAGTTATCACGAACATAATAAGGCCGCCAGTGGCCCAGAATTGATCCGCTTTATAATAGAAGGAAAAAATTTAGCGCTAGTCAGCGATGCCGGTCTGCCGGCGATTTCCGACCCCGGAAGTGATCTCGTGAAGCTGGCGCTAGAGGCGGGTATCGCAGTCGTTCCGGTGCCCGGAGCGAATGCTGCATTATCGGCGCTCATCGTTTCCGGTTTGCCAACGGATCGATTTACGTTCCTTGGATTTTTGCCAAGAGATCATAAAGATCGGGAACGGTTGTTGAAGGCGCTTGAGGATCAAGAGGGAACGATGTTGCTGTACGAATCACCGCATCGATTGATCAAAACGTTGGAGTCTCTGCTCGAGGTTTGGGGAGACCGGCGTATTGTACTTGCGAGAGAGTTAACGAAGCGTTATGAGGAAATGGCTCGGGGGACGATTCATGATTGCTTGGCATGGCTGCAGGAGCATCCGCCGCTGGGCGAATATTGCCTCGTGGTGGAAGGAGCCCATCCCGACCAGGTGAAGGAGAAGCGGGATGCTTGGTGGCAAGCGCTAACGGTGGAGGAGCATGTCCGACATTACGAAACGGAAGAAGGGTTGTCACGGAAGGAAGCCATGAAAAAAACCGCGGCCGACCGGGGGGTTGCTAAGCGGGATATCTACAATCAATTATTGTAGCCCCCACTTCCCTCCGAAATCATGAAATATTATCCAATCCAGCCAAAAAAGGGGCCTTCGCTAGGCCGGGTTCAAGCCTAGGAAGGCGCCAAGGAGATATGAAAAAGGTTAGAATTAACAGTTTCAGTAAATCTATTATATACTATATTTCTTAATTTGTCACAGGGGTCGGAAGCTCCGTAATGCATTCATGGCAAACAATTTTGCCTTTAAAGTAAGTTACGTTCTCCGCATTACCGCAGAAGATGCAAGCCGGCTCATATTTCTTGAGCATAATCCGTTCACCGTCTACATAAATTTCGAGCGCATCTTTTTCTCCGATCCCCAGAGTGCGGCGCAATTCAATTGGAATGACAACACGGCCTAATTCGTCTACTTTTCTTACAATACCTGTGGATTTCATCATAGGATGATTGCCCCTCTCGCTATAATTTGGAATTGTCATTATTCGACATCATTCTATCTTTTCTGATTTTTATAATACCAACCATTGCCAGATTAGTCAACCTATTTATGGTATAGTTCAACATTATTTCTAAAAAATTCGGATACACAACTCCGAGAACCTTTACGGAATCTAGCAAGTTCACAATGATCTATAATTCGACATTTTGGAAATCGTCATCCGGTCATTTTACGACATTATTCGACATATCTTGTCGTCTCCACGCGGTGACCCGCCAAATTTTATGAAAAAGGAGTGTTGGTTCATGCATCGTTGGCTTAGCGAAGAAAAAGTGTTCAAAGACCCCGTACATAATTATATTCATGTACAGGACGAAGTGATCTGGTCGCTCATTAATACGCCGGAATTCCAGCGGCTTCGCCGGATTCGACAGCTTGGAACATCGTATTTGACCTTTCATGGCGCCGAGCATAGCCGTTTTTCCCATTCGCTTGGCGTTTACGAGATTACGCGGCGGATTATTTCGCAGTTTGAACGAAGCGGCTACACCGATTGGCCCCGCAGTGAGAAATTGGTAGCTTTGTGTGCGGCGCTGCTGCATGACCTGGGGCATGGTCCGTTTTCCCATTCTATAGAAGAAGCTTTTCAAATGCATCATGAGGATTGGACCTGCAAAATCCTCTTGGGGGAAACCGAGGTGGGGAACGTCCTGCGCGAGATTTCTCCGGATTTTCCGGACAAGGTGGCTGCGGTGATCCGGAAGGATTATGACAATCCGATTGTGGTGAATTTGGTGTCTAGCCCGCTGGATGCGGATCGGATGGATTATTTGCTGCGGGATGCTTATTTTACCGGTGTAAACTACGGGACGATTGACATGGACCGGATTTTGCGGATGCTTCGACCTTTTCAAGGGCGGGTTGTGGTTAAAGAATCAGGGATGCATGCGGTGGAAGATTATTTAATGTCGCGGTATCAGATGTATTGGCAGGTTTATTTCCACCCGGTGACGCGGAGCTCGGAGATCATTCTTCGGCAAATTTTGCGTCGGGCTAAGGAATTATACCGGAGCGGGCATTCTTTTTGCTTCTTGCCGCATCCGTTACCGAACTTATTTCAAGGGGATATCAGCGTAACCGATTATTTGCAGCTGGACGAAGCGCTGATGCAAACGACCTTCATGCAGTGGACGAGAGAAGACGACGAGCGGTTAAGCGATTTATGTTCTCGGTTTTTGAATCGTAAGCTGTATAAATATGTAGAATTAGATTCATCGGAGCTGGAAATGCTGGACGAGATTCGGAACGCCTTTAGACAAGTCGGTCTTGAACCTGAATACGACATGGAAATTGATTTTCCGACGGATCTGCCGTATGATGTGTTCCGTCCGGACGGCGGGGTTTGGCAGAAGCAAATTTTGTTGTTGGACCGGCAGGAGCGGCTGCGGGAAATTTCGGAAGTCTCGGATATCGTGCGGTCGATCAGCGGATTACACCGGGGGAAGACGCATTTGTACTATCCGGATAATAAATTGTGTGCTGTAATGGAGCGGCTGCCTCGCCCGGTAGCCCGCATTTTCGAGCAACGGAAATAGGAGGATGACAAGGTTTATGTTATTTGATACGCATACGCATTTGGATGCTCCCCAATTTGACGAGGACCGCGAGGAAGTGATCGCGCGCGCTGTGGAACAAGGGGTTACGCGGATGATCAACATCGGATTTAACCGTGAGACAATCCCTTCGACCATGAAGCTGGCAGAGACCTATGACTTCATTTATGCCGCGGTCGGATGGCATCCGCAAGACGCGATTACGATGCAAGAGGGCGATTTGGACTGGATTGCAGAATTGTGCAAGCATGAGAAGGTCGTCGCCATCGGAGAAATTGGGCTGGATTATTATTGGGATACGTCCCCTAAGGACGTTCAACATAAGGTTTTTCGCCAGCAAATTGGACTGGCTCGCAGCTTAGGTATGCCGATTTCCATTCATAATCGGGACGCTCACGAAGACGTGGTTCGCATCCTTCGGGAAGAGAAGGCCAACGAGGTTGGAGGCGTGATGCACTCCTTCTCCGGCAGTTGGGAAATTGCCAAAATGTGTCTAGATTTGGGATTTCATTTGTCGTTTGGCGGGCCGATTACGTTTAAAAATGCAAAACAACCCAAGGAAGTGTTGGCCAAGACGCCGATGGACCGTTTGCTGATCGAAACGGATTCCCCTTATTTAACGCCGCATCCATATCGTGGTAAACGAAATGAGTCTGCTCATGTTCGTTTGGTTGCGGAAATGGCAGCCGAGCTCAAAGGGGTTACTTTTGAGGAAATCGCGGAAATTACCACCCGAAATGCATTGGAACGATTTGGAATTCCGAGTATTTGAGAGCAAAACGGATGAAATAAAGAGGATTTCGGAAAGATTAATGCTTTTTAACCCTCAAAAACAAGGTCATTACATTTTTTTAACCATTTTTTTAAAAAAACGTGGTTGATTACTCCTTTACAACCTGCATCGAAACAGGATAGAATCTTTTCAGTATCGATTCGGTTCGTTTTGGACTGAACCATACGATGCTTGGTTCCATGAACCAGTCTCGCTGAATCTCCTTATGACGGAGAACGGGGGAACCAATACGAATTGCAGGTTGGCGGCAGCCTAATCGCGTTCGTATTTGATTTCTTTCCAGGGTCTATGGGGTGAATTCAAGGTCATTGCGCCATGAGCGAATGTACTGAGAAAGGGCGGCTCTCTTTCGCCCGAACCCGACAGCTAACCTCGTAAGCGAATAAGAGAGGTCACTCGTGCAGCTATTACACCCAAGACATTCAAGAAGCCACGAAGGAGTTCCTCTAACTCTTTCTCCCGGCTTCTTTTGTTTTGAATAAAAGTAATAGGGTCGTCATACTGTTGGAAAACAGGAGGTGACGACAAGCAGGAGAGACTGGTCAAGGATGCAAAACGCTTAGGATTAAATTTAAGATCAGTGTTCAAAAAGTCAGGTTTTCAGCACCGAGAAGGTTGGATGAAGCTAGGGACTGAGTAGCGCAGCGTACATGGGAGTACGTGAGCAACGGAAGGCCCGGCTGAATTCAAGATTCGATGCCGAATTCACTTCTTGACCTGCTTCGTGATCAAAAGATGACTTTTTGACTACCTTAGGCGTTTTGTAAAAAGTAACTGTAGTCGCGTCAATCGTTATCATGCATCGACCTAGACGGCGGGACTATGAAGGAGGACGGAAGAAATGGGCATTTTCCGCAAAGAGGAGACCCATGAATCACGCTCATCCAGCATGTCTTACGCAATGCGATGGAAGCATGAGAATTTACGTCAGATAGCGCTCGTCGGCGTTCTGGCCATCGCGGGAATCATCATCATCCTAATCTGGCTGTATAGCCAGGCACAGAAGGAAGTATCCCTGATCGTGGACGGGAATGTCCAGTCAGTGGAGACAACCCAATCCAGTGTAGCTCATCTGCTGGAGGAACAATCGATTAAGCTCAGTGCGAAGGATTCAGTATCCCTCCCGCTGGAAAGCTCGCTGAAGAACGGTGACCGCATTGTCATAGTACGCGCGAAGCCGGTCAGTGTGACCGCGGACGGCAATACGAAAGTCCACTTCACGACGCAAAGCAAAGTCGAGGGCGTATTGTCCGAGCTCGGCATCACTTTGGGTGAAGACGACAAGGTGACTCCGACATTGGACAGTAAAGTTACCGAGAACCTGAATGTGAAGGTCGTTCGGGTCAGCAAGCAAACGGTGCAGACGAAGGAGGCCGTGCCCTTTAGCGTGGTCAAAACGTCGGACGATAAGCTGCTGAAAGGCACCACGAAAGTGATCCAGGAAGGTTCCGAAGGTCTGGTCATTCACAACATTGAGAAAACTTACGAAGACGGAAAATTCGTGGCGAAGCGTTGGCTCGGCAAAGAGGTCTCCAAAGAAGCTCAGCCGAAGGTGATCGCAGTCGGTACGAAGAAACCTACCGAGGTTCTGTCGGCCAGCATCAGCCGTAAGGGAAATACGGTGAACATCAGCGGAACGACGACCAAAGGTGGCGTCTCATTCAAATATAAAAAAGTCTTGAAAAATGTTACGTTAACCGCGTATTCGGCGGAAGAAGACGGGATTGGCACCCGCACGGCCTCGGGTACCCGCGTGACGGAAGGCAGAACGATTGCGGTGGATAAAGACGTCGTTCCGCTTGGTTGGTGGGTATACATCGAAGGAATCGGCTTCCGTAAGGCAGAGGATACCGGCGGGGCCATCGATGGCCATAAGATGGATGTGTATTTTGATAGTCTGAAGGATGCGAAGAAATTCGGCCGCAAGAAGGGCCGCACCGTCTACGTGATCGGTCCGACGAAGCCGGAATTGAACTAAGGTCTCGTTCTCTTTCGTTTTACAATGCGGAGGGAATGAGATAGTATTAGGATGATGAATAAGACAGTGGATTAGAAGAGGATGTAATGATCCTCTTCTTTTTGTTATTCTGGTGGAGACAAGCAAGAACAGGAAGGAAGACAAAATCATGATCAAAGAGGTCATCGTGGTGGAGGGTCGAGACGACACCGTGGCCATTAAGCGCGCCGTAGAGGCGGATACCATCGAGACCGGAGGTTCGGCGATCGGCGAAGCTGTGCTCAAGAAAATCGCATTGGCGCAGGAACGCCGGGGCGTGATTATTTTTACGGACCCCGACCATGCCGGGGAGCGGATTCGCAAAATTGTGGCCGCACGGGTGCCGGGCTGCAAGCACGCTTTCCTGCCGGAGGCGGAGGCGACGAAGCGAGGCGACATCGGGGTGGAGAACGCCTCGCCGGAGGCGATTCGCGCCGCGTTATCTCGGGTTCGCAGCGAAGCGCCTGGAGTAGAGGCCGCGATCACCTGGGAAGACTTGATAAACGCAGGGTTAATCGTGCACCCGCAAGCGGCGGCGCGGCGAAAAGCGCTGGGCGAGCTGCTGGGTATCGGATATTGTAACGGAAAGCAGCTCTACAAGCGGTTAACCGTGTTCCGGATCAGCCGCGAGGAGTTTGCAGCTGCGTTAGCCGAGTTGGAAAGCAAAGGAGTTTAAGAACCATGAGCATAAGGGAAGACGTATCCACACCGCGCCGGACGAAGGAGATCATCCAGCGGCACGGTTTTTCGTTCAAAAAGAGCCTGGGGCAAAACTTTCTGATCGACCAGAACATCCTCGGTAAAATCGTTGCCGCCGCCGAATTGGACGAGAGCCAGGGGGCACTCGAAATCGGACCCGGAATCGGCGCGTTAACGGAGAAGCTGGCGCAGGAGGCGGGCAAGGTGGCCGCGGTCGAGATCGACCAGCGACTGATCCCGATTCTGCAGGAGGTGCTGGAGCCGTACCCGCACGTCCATGTGATCCATGGCGACGTGTTAAAGCTGGACCTGCAGGCTTTATTTGCGGCTGAGTTCAGTGAGGTGAGCGGCGTCAGTGTCGTTGCCAATCTGCCTTACTACGTGACGACTCCCATCATGATGAAACTGCTGGAAGAGAAGCTCCCGCTGAGAAATATCGTCGTCATGATCCAGAAGGAAGTGGCTGAGCGTATGGCCGCGGCTCCTGGCGGCAAGGATTACGGCAGCCTCAGCATCGCCGTGCAGTATTACAGCATCCCGGAGATGATCTGTACGGTGCCGCACAGCGTGTTTATTCCGCAGCCGAATGTAGAGTCTGCCGTGATTCGCTTAACCGTGCGGGAGACCCCAGCGGTGGCGGTTCAGGATGAGGTCTTTTTCTTCGAGGTGGTACAGGCCTCTTTTGCCCAGAGACGCAAGACGATTTCCAACAATCTGAAAAGCCGCTTCTTCCCGAAGGAAGGGCGCGAGAGACTGGAGCAACTGCTGGAAGAAGCCGGGATTCAGCCTTCCCGGCGAGCGGAGACCTTAAGCCTGGACGAGTTCGCCAAGCTGAGCGATACGCTGCTGAATGCCGGCGTGAAGGAACTCCGCGTGTAACCATTCCCTCTTATCGCCCATACGATGGGATAGAGGTGATGGATTTGGCGAATTTGGGAGACTTGGTCGTCCGCAAATCATACGGTGGAGATGTTACGTTCCGAATCGAACAGATTGTGCGGAGTGAAGCGATTATTAAAGGAACGGAATTCCGGCTGCTGGCGGATGCGCCCTTAACCGATTTGGTCAGGGTAGACCCGGCTTCCCCAGGAGAGACGACGCAGCGGGCCCGCATTAAGGCGACGGAATCGCTGAAGCGGTTAACGCAAGACCGCAAGGAATTGGCAGAACGCAATCGAATGGTGATTGGACGGGATCTGTATGGGCAAGGAGAGACGGCCTATTTTGAGGTCCCAGGGAAGGTCCTGCATTTAGATGGGGACGAACGCTATTTACAAAAGAGCTTAAGCCTGTATCAGAAGCTGCGCGTCCCGGTTCAAGGCTATTATGTCACGGAATCGCAAATGGCAAATGCGCTGTACCGTCTGTTGCCTGTGGTCAAGCCGGATATCGTCGTGATCACGGGTCATGACGGCGTGTTAAAATCGCGCCCCACCAGCGATCTTTATAATTTGACCAGCTATAAAAATTCCAAGTATTTTGTGGAGGCCATTCAAATGGCTCGGCAATACGAACGGAATTTCGATACGTTAACGATTGTGGCCGGCGCTTGCCAGTCGCATTTTGAGGCGCTGCTGCAGGCGGGGGCTAATTTTGCTAGTTCGCCCGGCCGGGTGCTGATCCATGCGCTGGATCCGGTGTATATCGCCGCTAAAGCGTCGCTCACCTCGATTCGGGATACGATCCAGATTACTGACGTGCTGAATCATACGATCAGCGGCGCCCAGGGGGTTGGCGGGATCGAGACTCGTGGCAGTTACCGAATCGGGTTGCCCAAACTGAAGGACTTGTCGACGCTGAAAGTGGTGCCGTCCATGTGAAAGGGTTGCCGGAAGGAACTGAGGCTATTGCCCCAGGACCTTTCGGTTATTTTTTTAGTATTTAGCTCTTGAGCCACCAGGCAAAAGAAAATGTCGAAAAATAATCGTTGACACATCTTTTTTGCTGCTGATATAATTATTTATTTCGATTTGACAAGTTTGTGACTTTCCTGTATAATGGACAAAGAAAGAAGGTGGTCACAGGCAATGGCTAAAAATGCGCTGTCGGAAATAAAGCATAGTCTCGACGCCCATGTAGGACAGAAAATTATGCTCCGGGCTAACGGTGGTCGCCGGAAGACCGTCGAACGCACTGGAGTGTTAGAGGAGACCTATCCTTCGGTCTTCATTGTGAAGCTGGATCAAGAGCAGCAAACCTTTAAGCGTGTGTCTTACAGTTATGCCGATATACTGACCGAATCTGTTGAAGTCATGGTTTATGACGACAACGATGGGATGCGGATTTCGTATATTAAACCGTGAACATCATGAATCAAACCGCAAACGGTTCTCGCCTTCGGGTGAGACCGTTTTTTTCTTTTTTTTACGGGTAATGGGTTCATCCACCAAGGTTGCCGGTGTTCACTTTAGATGGACAAAATCTCGGTGTATGCTCGCATCGGTGCTCGCGTATACTAACCATCGTTCCTATTTCCATGGCCAAAAGGAGGAGACTGACCATGTCGCGAAGAAGACGCAGCGTGATGTCGGAGAACTTGAAGGTCGAATTAGCGAAGGATCTGGGATTTTACGATACCGTCCAGCAGGAGGGCTGGGGCGGCATCAAGGCCAAAGATGCGGGCAATATGGTGAAGCGGGCGATTGAGCTTGCCGAGAAGGCAGCCGCGAAACAGCAATAACCTCTGCCACAGCGAAGCGTCCCTTTCAGGGAGCTTCGTTTTTTTCGTTGGATGAAGTAAGATAGAGGGAGAAAAAAATGTCTTTCATACATAGACGTGGAGGCAACGTTTTTTTAGAATAAAAGAATGTGCTAATAAGACCGGATGGATGCGGATATTCCACGGAATTGCTGAGGTGGGGAAGCGGCATGAAAATTTACGAAAAAGCACCGGCCAAAATTAACTTAATGCTCGACGTGTTACATAAACGTCCCGACGGATACCATGAGGTCGAGATGATCATGACGATGGTGGATCTGGCGGACCGTTTGGAAATGAGCGCTCTTCCGCGGGATACAATCATTATTTCGAGCCAGGCCGGATATATTCCGCTGGATGAGAAGAACTTGGCGTTTCAGGCGGCGAAGCTGATCAAGGAACGCTACAATGTGCGGAGCGGGGTTTATATCCACCTCGATAAGAAAATACCGGTCGCTGCCGGCCTTGCCGGCGGAAGCAGCGATGCTGCGGCGACGCTGCGGGGCTTAAACCGTTTATGGGAGCTTGGCATTCCCGAAGAGGAGCTCAAGGAGCTGGGGGCGGAGCTGGGTTCAGATGTGCCGTTTTGCGTGACGGGCGGGACGGCGCTGGCGACAGGGCGAGGCGAAGTGTTGACGCCGCTGGCGAATCCGCCGCAATGCTGGGTGGTGTTAGCGAAGCCACCGATCAACGTGTCGACGGCCGAGGTGTATGGGCGCCTGCAGGCGGAGCAAATTACCGATCATCCATCGGCAATCCGGATGCGAGAGGCGCTGGAGAGACGCTCATTCACGGAGGTATGCCAAGCGCTCGGTAACGTGCTGGAGCAGGTGACGCTGGAGCTTCATCCAGAGGTAGCGCAACTGAAAGAGGCAATGCTGCGTCTTGGCGCGGACGGCGTGTTAATGTCGGGCAGCGGACCTACGGTATTTGGGCTCGTCTCGAAAGAATCGAAGGTGTCCCGCATCTATAACGGATTGCGCGGGTTCTGCAAAGAGGTTTACGCCGTACGGCTGTTGACTTGAAGCTCGGCTGCGGAACTGGAGCCGGGTACTCCTTCCTCGTTCCAAGGCTTGGACAAATCCGTACAAAAGTGTTATAGTTTCATTAAAATATTCGGATTTAGCGAGGGGTACTTCGTGAAGAAATTAAAAAGAAGCGCTCGTTTGGTGGAGATGACCCATTATCTGTTGTCTAGACCACACCATTTAATCCCGCTGACTACCTTTGCGCAACGGTATGGGGCGGCCAAGTCGTCCATCAGCGAGGATCTGGGGATTATTAAAGAAGTGTTTGAAGGCGAAGGCATGGGGGAATTGCTGACGCTTGCCGGGGCGGCCGGCGGCGTGAAATATATTCCCCGGGTCGGACGGGAGCAAGCGAACGCTTTTATCCAGCACCTCTGTGAGAAGCTGGCGCAGCCAGACCGAATTTTACCGGGCGGATATTTGTATATGTCGGATCTTTTGGGACAACCGGCGTTGATGAATGAAGCGGGCAAGTTGTTTGCAACCGTATTCGGCGATTTGGAGATCGACTGCATCATGACCGTGGAAACGAAGGGGATCCCTCTCGCTTATGCAACGGGAGCGGAACTGAATCTGCCCGTCGTCCTGGTTCGTCGCGACCATCAGGTGACGGAAGGATCCGCCGTTAGCATCAATTACGTATCGGGCTCCCACAAGAGCCTGCATACGATGACGCTGTCGCGCCGGGCATTGAAGGAACACTCTCGCGTCTTGATCGTCGATGACTTTATGAAGGCGGGGGGCACGATCCAAGGGATGGTTGACCTGTTGGCCGAGTTTAACGCAGAGGTTGCAGGAGTTGGGGTTCTGGTTGAATCGGGCGAAGTTGCCAGCGAACAGCGTCTGCTACATGATTACGTTTCCCTGGCTACACTTCGGGCGGTAGATCCCAAGGAGAAGGAGATTTCAGTAGAACCTGGGAATTATTTTTCGAAATTTGAACAATAAGAACTATGTCGATATCTCCTCAAATTGTAAGAATTCTCGACGAAACATGTCGAAAACCCCGTTTTATCAAAAAAAATCGTGATTTTAGGCCATTTTGTTGATCAAAAAAAAAGGATTTCGGTTTGCTGTGTGGAATAATACACCAAGTCTCTGATGGAAAAAGGTGGTGAACACATATGCAAATTACGGATGTAAGACTCCGCCGAGTCAGCTCTGAGGGCAGAATGAAGGCCATCGCATCCATTACCATCGATAACGAATTTGTTGTTCATGACATTCGCGTCATCGATGGGAACAATGGGATGTTCGTAGCAATGCCTAGCAAGCGCACGCCGGACGGGGAGTTCCGGGATATCGCTCATCCGATTTCCTCCGGTACTCGCGAGAAGATTCAAGCCGCTGTTCTGGCTGAGTACGAGCGCGCCGCCGAACAAGAGGAAGCGATTGAAGAAGGGGCGTAAGTCGCATTTATTTGATTTATCGATCAATTGGGGTTCGAGGAAAAGGGAGCCATGTCCGCATGGCTCCCTTTTCTTTTTGCCCTAAATGAGATATATTCAGTAATGAGTTTTAATGAGAGAGAGAGAAATACTTCTTTTTTTAAAAATAAGAAGGAGGCCGGGGACTTGAAGAGATTAGCGATCGTTCTTGCCGCAGGCCAAGGGAAACGGATGAAGTCCAAGCTCTATAAGGTGCTTCACCCCGTTTGCGGCAAACCGATGGTTGGGCATGTACTAAATGCGGTTCAAGAAGCAGGTTGCGAACGCAGCATCGTCGTTGTTGGCCATGGAGCTGAAGCTGTAAAATCCTATTTGGGTTCATCGGCGGAATACGTGTTGCAGGAGCAACAGCTGGGAACCGGACATGCCGTCAAGCAGGCCGGGCCATTATTGGCGGGAGAAGAAGGAGTCACACTGGTTATTTGTGGCGATACCCCTTTGGTTACGGCGGAAACACTGGAAGCTCTTTTCGAACTTCATCAACGTAAGGGAGCGGCAGCAACCGTACTTACAGCGGTAATGGAACAACCGTATGGTTACGGCCGAGTGATCCGCGGCGCTAACGGAACGGTTGAACGGATTGTTGAACAGAAGGACTGCTCGCCGGAGGAAGCCGCCGTGCAGGAAATTAACACAGGCACTTATTGCTTTGATAATGCCAAATTGTTTGCTGCACTGGAGAAAGTAACGAACAACAACGCGCAACAGGAGTATTATCTTACCGACGTGATCGGCATTTTGGTGCAGGCGAACGAAATTGTCGAAGGTTATGCGGTAGCAGACGTTCGCGAATCGATTGGCGTCAATGACCGGGTGGCCTTGGCGGAAGCTGAAGCCGTCATGCGGGAACGCATCGTGCGGGGCCATATGTTGAACGGCGTAACGGTGATTGATCCAGCTTCTACGTACATCGGGGCCGATGTTACCATTGGAGCGGATACCGTAATTTATCCAGGTACCGTTCTATCCGGGAAAACGTCCATCGGCGAAGATTGCGTGATTGGGCCGGCTGCAGAAATCGAAGATAGCGTGATCCAAAACGGCGCGAAGGTGAAACAGTCGGTGCTGAGCCAGGCGGAAGTCGGCCAGGAGACGACAGTTGGTCCTTTCGCTTATTTGCGTCCAGGGGCGAAGCTCGGAGCACATGTGAAGGTTGGCGATTTTGTTGAAATCAAAAATGCAACCCTCGATGAAGGCTCCAAAGTCTCGCACCTCAGCTATATCGGCGATGCGAAGGTTGGTAAGAACGTGAATATTGGCTGCGGCGCGATAACAGTGAACTATGATGGTTATAATAAGTCCATTACGGAGATTGAGGACGATGCTTTTGTTGGCAGTAACGTCAACTTGATCGCTCCGGTGAAGGTGGGCAAAGGCGCTTATGTCGTTGCCGGATCCACGATTACGCAATCGGTTCCGGACAATGATCTTGCTATTGCCAGAACCCGGCAGGAGAATAAACCCGGCTATGCCGAGAAGATTCGTGCCCGGGCGAAAGCGAAGAAGGAAAGACAGCGACAATCTTAATTTCAAATGCAGTGATCTGCAGTGACCATTTGAATAGACGGGGTAGCTGTGAAGGCGGGTTGTTTAAGAGACTCCCTGACGCTATCTACACAGCACGGAGGGTTTTAATTTTATGACTTATTGTGATTCTAAATTAAAGATATTCACCTGTAACTCCAATCCGAAATTGGCTCATCAAATCGCCGACTATATCGGCATTCCGATGGGCGAATCGGAGACGACGAGCTTTAGTGACGGCGAAATACAGGTCAAGCTGTCCGAAAGCGTTCGGGGCTGCCACGTCTATGTGGTGCAATCGACTTGCGCACCTGTCAACGATAACTTGATGGAGCTCCTCGTGATGGTGGATGCTTTGAAAAGAGCTTCGGCAAAGAGCATTAATGTCGTTATCCCGTATTACGGTTACGCCCGCCAAGACCGGAAAGCCCGTTCGCGCGATCCGATCACGGCGAAGCTGGTTGCCAATCTGATCGAGAAAGCCGGCGCACATCGGGTCATTACGATGGACCTTCATGCAATGCAGATCCAAGGCTTCTTCGATATCCCGGTGGATCATATGCTAGGCGTGCCGATCTTGGCCCAGTATTTCCGTTCCAAGCATATCGCGAATCCGGTTGTCGTCTCGCCTGACCATGGCGGGGTGGTACGTGCCCGTAAGCTGGCGGATTTCCTGAACGCTCCGCTGGCGATCATCGACAAGCGCCGTCCAGAACCGAATGTCAGCGAAGTCATGAACATTATCGGGAACATCGAAGGGAAAACTGCGATTCTCGTCGACGACATCATCGATACCGCCGGTACGATTGTCCTTGGTGCCAACGCGCTCAAGGAAGGCGGGGTAGAAGAAGTGTACGCTTGCTGTACGCACCCTGTCTTGTCCGGTCCGGCGATGGAACGACTGGAAAACTCTCCGCTGAAGGAAGTGATCGTGACCGATACGATCCCGATCACACATCCGAATCCGACAAGCAAGCTCAAAGTGCTGTCTGTCGCTCCGCTGATGGGCGAAGCGATTATTCGCGTGCACGAGGAGCTGTCGATCAGCAAGCTGTTCGAGATCGAATAAAATGGTCACTGCCACACCAGGGGTTGCGTCCTCCCAATCGGGGACGTAACCCCTATCGGTGTATTGGCGGGCCGATGGAGAAGCTGGGGAAAACGGAGTTGCGCGGACTTGGTTGAGCGTTAGCGTTGGGCGAAAGCAAGCATCCGTGTAGAAATGTTCTTACGAGGGCGACGCTTCCCCTTTAGGGGCACTCCCCGTCGAAAAATACAAACTAACTGGAATTTCTACCGTTAATTTTGGCGGAAACGAAGGTTTCAGGTGATTTAACGGTAAAATGTATAGTTAATTTTGGGGATTTTCAGCTAAAGCAGCAATTACGCTGAAATTAACGGCAGGTTTTACCGTTAGTTGCTCAAAAAGCCAGTTTACGTCGAAATTAACGGTACTTTTTCCAGCTAATTCGCATCTTTCTTAAAGTATAATTAGTTTTATGAACAATCAAGCACCAGAAGCAGTCTATTGTTATAGATATGTTGGAGTTTGGAGGGACATGACCCATGAAGTGGATCGTAGGGCTCGGCAATCCGGGAGCCCAATATGAGAAAACCCGGCACAATATCGGCTTTATGGCCGTGGATGAGCTGGCGCGCCGGCATGGCATCGAGATCAAGCAGAGTAAATGCAAGGCTTTGATTGGAGAAGGGATGCTGCCAGGCGGGAAAGTCGTGCTGATTAAGCCGATGACTTACATGAATTTATCCGGCGAAGCGGTGCGCGCTTATATGGACTACTATAAGGCGTCGATCGAAGATCTGATCGTGGTGTACGACGACCTCGATACTGAGTTGGGACGCAATCGTCTGAGATATCAAGGCAGTGCTGGCGGGCACAACGGCATCAAGTCGATCATACAACATATCGGCACGCAGACGTTTAACCGAATCCGGATGGGCATTTCGCGCCCTGAACCCGGGTATGCGATCGTGGATTATGTCCTGTCGCCTTTTGCGAAGAAGGATAAGCCGTTGCTCGATCAGTCCATTCAAGCGGCTTGCGATGCGCTAGAATACAGCCTGGACCATACGTTCGAACAAACGATGGCGAAGTTCAACGGATAAATGGGTCAATCTATCAGGGCCGATAGGCTAAAAGCCGTCTGCTTGGGGCATACTGGAGACATAAAGAATCTTCAGGAGGCATATAGATGGCTGTAAACTATGTTTGTCGGCACTGCCGGACGGTGATTGGTAGAATCGAATCGCCTCAAGTCACAGAAGCCCAATTAGGCTTGCATTCCTTGACCCCCGATGAGCGGAGAGATATAATAGCGTATGATTCAAATGGCGAAATGACGGTCCGGGTGACTTGCGACTATTGCAAGGAAGCCCTTGATCATAACCCGGAACTGATGTTGCTTACGAATCCTTTGCAGTAAACTGCAAGCTACGAGGAACACGGACAAATTTACCGGAATATACGGTTATAGAGCCTTGGCACGTTGCTGAGGCTCCTTTTTGGTTCGGGTAAGCTGGACTTACCCTTTTCGTCTAGCCATAGATTTCTATCCATCAGCAGTAAGAGAGGTGCCTCATTTGCTACAAGCACTTATTCAAGCTTTTTCACGCGATACCGATTTTGCTTCGACGGTTGCGGGCATTCAGTCGGGCATGAAGGAGCAGTTGATTTCCGGCTTGTCGGGTTCGTCCAGGCAAGTGATGCTAGCCGCGCTGCATCAGGAAACGAAGCGACCGCTGCTCGTCGTGACCCACAATATGTTCTCCGCACAGAAAATTTATGAAGATTTACAGGAAGCGCTATCACCGGATCAGGTACTGATGTACCCGGCGAATGAGCTGGTTGCTGCTGAATCGGCGGTATCCAGCCCGGAAACGCTGGCCCAGCGGATCGAGGTGCTGCTGCAATGCTCCCGGGGATTCCGAGGCATTGTGGTGGTGCCTTATTCCGGTATTCGCCGCTATATCCCAACGCCGGAAGCTATGGCCGAAGCAGGACTGACCGTCCGGCTCGGAGGCACGCTGGAACTGGAGCGGTTCATGACGCAAATGGTCGAGCTAGGCTATGAGCGGGTCGAACGGGTGGAATCCCGCGGCGAAATGAGCCTGCGCGGGGGGATTATTGACTTCTATCCGCTCACAGCGTCCATGGCTTACCGGGTGGAGCTGTTTGATGATGAAGTGGATTCGATCCGGACCTTTGATCCGGCGGATCAGCGATCGGTGGACCAGATCAAGGAAGTGTTCATTCCACCTTGCAAGGAACTGATCGCAACGAAGGAACGGATGAGCCAGGCAGCGCAGGCGCTCTCGGAGAAGCTGGAGATCCAGCTGGATAAAATGACCGATCGCCAGGCCAAAAACCGTCTCCGTGAAGAGATGTACAAAGAAATCGAAATGCTGCGCGAGCATGTTTATTTTTCGGAAATCTATAAATATATTTCTTTGATCTATCCAGAGCGAAAAACGTTATATGACTACATGCCAGAAGATACGCTGCTGATTCTGGACGAACCGTCGCGCCTGCTGGAAACGGCCAAGCAGCTGGAACGCGATGAGGCGGAGTGGAATCTGCACTTGTACCAGAACGGGAAGAGTCTCCCTGACCTGCCGCTCGCGGTGGACGTGGATCATCTGATCTACCATCGTCCGTTCCAGACGTTGTTCTTGTCGCTGTTCCTGCGTCAAGTCCCGCATTCCCAGCCGCAGAATATCGTGAATTTCGTGACGCGGGCGATGCAGGATTTCCATGGGCAGATGAATGTCCTAAAGGCGGAGATGGAGCGTTGGAAAAAGAGCGGCGCTCACGTCATCATGCTGGCCAGCACCGAAGAGCGCATGGATCGGATGCGGCGGGTGTTGCAGGATTACGGCATTGAAGAGCCTCAATTGCTGCAAGGCAACCTGCAGTCCGGCTTCGAACTGCCTTCGGTACACCTCGTTGTGATCACCGAAGGCGAGATGTTCTCTCAGAAGCAGCGCAAAGCGCGCCGTGTCGTCAAGAGCATGGACAATGCCGAACGGATCAAGAGCTATACCGAGCTGAAGATCGGCGATTACGTCGTTCACCAGAACCACGGGATCGGGAAATACATGGGCATCGGTACGCTGGAGGTCGGCGGCATTCACAAGGATTACATGCATATCCTCTATGCCGGCGGTGACAAGCTGTCGGTGCCGATCGAACAGATCGACATGATTCAGAAATATGTAGGTTCTGAGGACAAGGAGCCGAAGATCTACAAGCTGGGCGGTAACGAGTGGAACCGCGTCAAGAACAAAGTCCGTTCCTCCGTCCAAAATATTGCCGACGACTTGATTAAGCTGTATGCAGAGCGGCAGGCGGCCCCGGGGTATGCATTTGAGAAGGACACGCCGGAGCAACAGGAATTCGAAGCGATGTTCCCGTATGAGGAAACTCCAGACCAGCTGCGGGCCATTGAGGAAATCAAGAAAGATATGGAACAAAGTCGTCCGATGGACCGTCTCTTGTGCGGTGACGTTGGTTACGGCAAGACCGAAGTTGCCATTCGTGCGGCCTTTAAGGCAGCGATTGAAGGCAAGCAGGTTGCGGTGCTTGTCCCAACGACGATTTTGGCACAGCAGCACTATGAGACGTTCCGGGAGCGGTTTGCCGGCTATCCGATCAACATTCAGACGCTTAGCCGCTTCCGCAGCCGCAAGGAGCAGAACGAAACCATTAAAGGGATTCGTCAAGGCACGGTGGATATCGTTATCGGAACCCACCGCATTTTGTCGCAGGATCTGGTCTTTAAAGACTTGGGACTGCTGATCGTGGACGAAGAGCAACGGTTTGGCGTTACCCATAAAGAGAAGTTAAAGAAACTGAAAACCAACGTGGACGTGCTGACGCTGACGGCGACCCCTATTCCGCGGACGCTCCATATGTCCATGCTGGGCGTACGGGATCTGTCGGTTATTGAAACGCCGCCGGAAAACCGGTTCCCGGTGCAGACATATGTCGTCGAGTACAGTCAATCGCTCGTACGCGAAGCAATCGAACGGGAGATGGCCCGGGGAGGCCAGATTTATTACCTGTATAACCGCGTGCAGGGGATTCATGAAATTGCCGCCCAAATCTCGATGCTCGTGCCGGAAGCGCGAGTGGTCGTGGGTCATGGTCAGATGTCGGAGCAGGAGCTGGAGAAGACGATTCTCGATTTTCTTGACGGGGAATACGATGTCTTGGTCAGCACTAGTATCATTGAAACCGGGGTGGACATTCCGAACGTCAATACGCTGATCGTGCATGATGCTGACAAGATGGGCTTGTCCCAGCTGTATCAGCTGCGCGGCCGTGTCGGACGGTCCAACCGGATCGCTTATGCTTATTTTACCTATCAAAAGGATAAGTCCTTAACGGAAGTAGCGGAGAAGCGGTTGCAATCGATTAAGGAATTTACGGAGCTCGGTTCCGGCTTCAAAATTGCGATGCGCGACTTAGCCATCCGCGGTGCCGGGAACTTGCTTGGCGCGGAGCAGCACGGCTTCATCGCTTCTGTCGGTTTTGATCTGTATTCGCAGATGCTGGCGGAAGAAATTCAGAAGCGGAAAATTACGATGCTCGGAGAGACGCCGCCGGCTGAGGCGACTTGGAACACCACGATCGATTTGGGCATCGACGCGTATTTGCCGTCGGATTACATTTACGACAGCATTCAGAAGATTGAGATCTACAAGAAGACTGCCTCGGTGCAGACGTTTGACGACGTGGCCGAGTTGGAGGACGAGTTGCTCGACCGGTTCGGGGAGTTGCCGGATGCGGTGCAGAATCTC
The DNA here is from genome assembly GCF_000518465.1 of Paenibacillus sp. J14. NCBI lineage: Bacteria > Bacillati > Bacillota > Bacilli > Caryophanales > Paenibacillaceae > Paenibacillus > Paenibacillus sp. J14. The sequence continues at coordinate 29,985 of NZ_JADQ01000053.1, forward strand.
CTGGCGGTTGCCCGCGTCAAGCTGTATGGCAAGCAGTATGGCATCGAGTCGATGACACTGCGGGGCGAGGAAGTGACGATCAAGTTCTACGAAGGTCAGGAACAAGCCATCGTTCCAAGCAAGCTTGCCGAAGTTGGCAATCTGTTCGGAAGACGTGTACAATTTAGTCAAGGATCCGTGATGCTTATCCGGATAAATATCAAGGGAATGGACGACAAAGAAATGATGGGCTTGCTGGAGCAGTTTCTCGGCGCCCTGAAGGATGCGTTCAAAGCGAAAGGGGAACTACAGAATGTTTCAAAGTAAAAGGCGCTCATGGAGAATGCTGCTGATTGGGCTTGTAGCGGTATTGGCTTTTTCCGTTATGGCGGGATGCGGCAAGAAGGATGCAAGCTCGGGAGGAAACGATACGAGTAAAGTAATCGCGACATACGATGGCGGCGAAATTACGGAGAATGAATTCGATCGCGAGCAGCGGATCGTGCTTGCCCTTCAGCCGCAAATGGAGCAATTCATGCAGATGGAAGACTTCCGTCAATATTTGGTGAAGCAAGAGATCGCCTATGAGTACCTTGAAGCCAAAGCCGACGCGAAGACGAAGGAAGCCGGTAAGAAGAAAGCCGAGGAGCAATTTGATTTGATGAAATCGTCCTACGGCGAAGATAATTTCAAGAAAATGCTGGACGCCCAGAAGGTATCCGAAGCCGAATTCAAGGACTACATGGTTCGGATTTATACCGTGATGGAAGGCGAAATGCAGAAGATCTCTGAAGATGACGTGAAGAAGGAATTCGAAGCGACGAAACAGGATTATACAACGGCTTCCGTTCGTCATATCCTGATTAACTTCACCGATCCAGACGGCAAAGAGCGGACGGAAGAGGAAACGCTCAAGCTGGCGAAGGAAGTCAAAGCGAAACTGGACAAGGGTGAGGATTTCGCTGCGTTGGCGAAGCAGTACTCCGAAGATCCAGGCTCCAAGGATAACGGCGGATTGTACGAGAACGTGGAAGTGAGCAATTGGGTAGAAGCTTTCAAACAAGCGGCTTTGACCCAACCGCTGAACGAAATTGGCGATCCTGTGAAAACCGAGTACGGTTATCACATCATCCGTGTAGAATCTCGGAACGAGAAGAAATTCGAGGATCTGACCCAAGAAGAGAAGGACATGATCCAAACGACGCTGGCCTCGAACAAATTGGACGAGTTCATGGCGGGGGATCTGGAGAAGAAGATCATCAAGAAGATCGAATTGCCTAAAGTGGAGACGAGTACCGGCGAAAATGGCGCGGGAACAGACACCAATGCGGGCAATGGCACCAATGCCGGAACGAATGAAGGTACGAATGCCGGGACGGACAGCAACGGAGCTGCCAACAATGCCGGTTCCAATAGCGGGAATACGAGCAAATAAAGCAGAGCTTAGAAGCAGCGCGGGGAGGTCCGTGCTGCTTTTTTGTGCGGCGTGCCCAGCTAAGCACGCATCTTCTAGCCGGTGAAAGTCCGGTCGCGGGAAGGGCCAAGCCCCCGCGTAGCTAGGATACCTACGTATGGCGAAATCTGTACGTNGAAGCGTATCGACGAAAGTACCTGTCAGAGGCAGGGCGAGCAACATACCAGGCCGTAACATGAAAGTGAATCCTGCCGCGTCGTCAAAAAGGCCTCGCAAGAGGGAAAAGAGGAAGCCGAGTCCCGCGTACATGGACGAAGGCCATGGAAGCTGCCTAGAACTTGGAGCGGCAGTGAAGAATCCTCCGGCGTAGAGGGAACGGCATGGTAT
>NZ_JADQ01000054.1:0-31424 GCF_000518465.1 Paenibacillus sp. J14
GTATGAGGACACACTTCGGGCCATGAGCTGCCCCGGATCTGCTAAAACCGGGCATGGGATGCCGAAGGGAACAGCCAGCGGGTAAGAAGCTCAGACGCGTACCGGAGAAACAGACTTAAGGAGTAGACGATGCTACTGGAGGCAGAAGGATTTCCCCGAATGGACCCTACGTTCCATTGTCCAGAGGCATACCGGAAAGTCCAGTCCCTGATGGAATTTTCAAAGAACAAGCTGGAAATTTGGAGGCTGTTTTCCATCCCCCGGGGGGATGGAAATGAACCTAAAAGAGCTTTTTAAAGATACTATACGAGGAGGCATCACGATGAACCTTGCGACCAAGAGATTCAGCCCAGCTCAAATCCTTAGCCTGTTGATCCTTATAGCTGGAGCTGCGGTCGTGCTCGTGCCGCTGCTGTGGACTTTTTTTACATCCCTGAAGACGCCGGCGGAAGTGTTTAAGGATAACTTCTTACCGGAGAAGTGGCTATGGAGCAACTATTCCGATGCCGTTCAGGCGATTCCGTTTTTTAATTTTTTGCTGAATACGCTGACGATTTTAGTGCCAGTTCTGATTGGAACGGTTTTTTCCTCTGCACTGTGTGCTTACGGCTTTGCCAGATTTCGTTTTAAGGGAAAAAAGACGCTGTTCCTGGTGCTGCTCGCGACGATGATGCTGCCTTCCCAAGTCACGATGATTCCGATGTTCATCATGTTTAAGGAAGCAGGCTGGGTGGATACGTTTCTGCCTTTGATTGTGCCCGCCTTTTTCGGCGGAGGTGCCTTTAACATCTTCCTGATTCGTCAATTTATTCGGGGCATCCCGCGGGATCTGGACGAGTCGGCATTTGTGGATGGAGCCAACCGGCTGCAGATCTTTATTCGAATCATTCTCCCTTTATCGATGCCGCCGTTGATTGCCGTGTCCATTTTTACCTTTATGGGGGTTTGGAACGATTTCCAAGGTCCGCTGATTTATTTGAATTCCAATGAGAAATATACCCTGGCACTGGGGCTTTCCATGTTCAAAGGGTTGTACAACGTGGAGTGGAATATGCTGATGGCAGCCACAATTCTTGTGATGCTGCCGGCTCTGATCGTATTCTTTGCTGTCCAGAAGTATTTCATCGAAGGGATCTCCATCTCTTCGGCCGTTAAGGGCTAAGCGAATCTACTAACAATGAGGAGAATGTTCATGACCGGACGAAGCAGCAAACATCCGTTTAACTTATATTACAACGCCGGGGAATATATCAAAATTTGCGGGGCGCAGGACGGGACTTTTCCCGATTTCGGGCATCATGTCGCCAATGAAATGGGAGGTGTATGGCTGCATCCAATCAAGCTGCTCGACGGCTTCTGGCTGAAGGTAACCGATTTGGATCGGGGGATTTCCGTTTGGACTCGGGCGGATACGTTTACGAACGAGCCTTGGGGAAGCCGATTCGAGTATGACCATGGACTCAGTCATATTCCAGTGTCCATCGAGCGGATTCAATTTGCGCCGGAGCGGGAAAAAGGCTTTATCGCCAAATACCGAGTGCAGGCTTACGAAGGAGAAACCGTGCGGCTAGGATTGGAATTACTCGCCCGGACAGACCTACGCCCGGTGTGGTTCTCGGAACATATGGGGATTGTTGATGGCGAACGGGACGAACCAATGGAAACAGCGGATTGCGAGGTACTGGTAAAGGATTCGGCACATCCATGGTTCGTACAGATTGGTACGGACTTGCCGGAGCCCCATATAGAAACGGGAACGTCGTTATATGGGCCTGAGTTCACTGCCGGAGCGGGTTGCGGCGTTGCGTTTCGGGCGCAGATCGAGTTAGCCGGCCAGGAGACGTTTGAATTTCGGCTGTTTGCTGCAGGATCGTATGCCTCGCAAGCGGAATGCACCCAAACCTATGAGCGATTGACCTTGCGGCACGAAGCACTTCTGGCGGAAAAACAGGCGGCTTATCGAGAGATCGAGGCGCGAGCGCGCTTAGAAATTGCCGGAGAGACGCTGTTGAACGAAGCGTTTGCCTGGGCGAAATGGAACAATCAATGGCTAGTGCAAACCGTAGATCAACTGGGACGAGGTCTGACAGCCGGGGGGCCCACTTACCCGTGGTGGTTCGGCTGTGACAGTACGTATGCTTTGCAAGGCGTGCTTGCGATCGGAGACGCCCAGCTGGCGATCGACACGCTGGAGCTGCTGCGAAGCAAATCGGAAGAAGTCAACGGCAACGGTAGAATCGTCCACGAGATCACGACGATGGGGGCGGTTGCGAATCCGGGGAATACTCAAGAGACGGCACATTACATCGCATTTGTATGGGATTTATTTGAGTGGACCGGCGACGAAGAACTATTGCGTCGCCATTACGAATACTGCGTGAAGGGCATTGATTGGCTCCTGGAAGAAATGGACGGTGACGGGGACTTATTCCCTTCCGGTTACGGCATTATTGAGATCGCAGGGCTCAACATGGAACTGATCGACAGCGCAGTTTATACGGCGAAAGCACTTCAGGCCATGGCCGCGATGAGCGAGCAGCTTGGTGAATCTGCGAATGCCGTCAAATACCGCGAGCTGGCGAAACGGGCGGTAGCTGCCGTGAATCAGGCGTACTGGTGTGAAGATGAAGGGCTGTACGGTGATGCGATTGCCCCTCGTGAAGCGGTTGAGGCCAAGGCAGATGTGATGATCTCCCTTGCCCGCAAGCAAGGAATCGCCGAGTATGAGGAATATATTAGGAGTTTGCTGCAACGAACGACCGGTCATGTAAGTGACCAGGCATGGCTATTAAACAAGAACTGGGTCATCGTTACCCCCATGGAGGCGGGGATCGCGGATCCGGACAAAGCAGCTAGAGCGCTTGCGACGATGCGGTCGGAGGAGTTTATCGGTCCATACGGAACGTATCTATCAGGGATTTACAAGCAAGGGACGATGACGATTTCAACGGGGGTCCACGCTGTGGCTGAAGTGGCTAACGGCCATCCGGACGAAGCGCTGGAGCTGCTGCGTCGCTTGCTGCGCACCTTCTCCGTGGCTTTGCCCGGGTCTTTCACGGAAATGTCTCCAGACTACGGCTGTGTTGTACAGGCTTGGACCCTTTACGCGCTGGCGGTCCCGTTGATCCGTCACTTCTTTGGCGTCCGTCCACAGGCACACCGGCGTTTGCTACATTTGAAGCCGCAGCTTCCTAGCGCATGGCACGATAAGGAGTGCAAACTGGAAGGTCTGCGCATTGCGGACGCAAGCTTTGACCTGTGCATCCAACCGGCGAAGGAAGGCGAGGGCCATCTCGTTACGGTACGAAATGAGCAAAGATGGACCGTGGCGTTGGAGCTAAACGGTGAGTGTAGGGAAAGCGACGCGGCTTGGATTCAGTGGGAAATTACACGGAGGAACTAACTGTATCTGACTCTATCAGAACTTAGAAGAGGCCCATGCGATTGCGGCATGGGCCTCTTACTGCACCTCTTACGTTCTTACGAGCCGCCCGTCCGGCGGCGCTGGTTGTTCGGTTTCTTATTATTTTGGCTCTTCAGTGTTTTGGTTTGAAAACTGTCTTTCAATCCCGGTTTGTTGCCGTTTTGCTGCTGCTGCTTTTTCTGTTGCAGTTTTTGGCGCATCGCTTCGGCCAAATCGATTTTACGTGGTTCTTCATTTTCCGTCACGCTGATCATCTCCTTGACATTGGAAAGGGGGTGTCCCTATTTTATACGTTTTTAAATGCGCGTACAACGGGAATAATGATGAAGGCTTGCTTTTCCCGGGGGCAACACTGTTTCTCTAGACTTACACGGGGTTGATTTGCTACGATGATAAAACGCTTTTGATGTTTTGTTTTGAACTGAGAGCTTGAAGAAGTAGGTTATTGGCTTCGGGGAGAAGTCTGGAGGTGCGGGACTTGGATATTTACGACGATATACGCAAAGGGGAACGCGGAGCTTGGGTAAGCATTGCCGCTTATTTACTGCTGTCCGCTTTCAAATTAATCAGCGGGTTTGTGTTTGATTCAAGCGCGCTGCTTGCCGACGGGTTTAACAACCTTACGGATATCGTGGCTTCGGTGGCAGTGCTGATCGGACTTAGAATCTCACAGAAGCCGCCGGACTCCGACCATGCTTACGGTCATTTTCGTGCGGAGACGATCGCTGCATTAGTCGCTTCTTTTATTATGGCGATGGTTGGTATTCAAGTCATCATAGGTGCGGTCCGGTCATTGATCGAAGGTGTGCATAGCGAGCCAGACATTCTGTCGGCTCTGATCGCTATCGTGTGTGCTCTGGCGATGGGCGGAGTCTATGCTTACAACCGCAGGCTGGCGAAGCAGATTAACAATCAGGCGCTCATGGCGGCGGCCAAGGATAATTTGTCGGATGCGCTGGTGAGTGTGGGCGCAGCAGTTGGGATTATCGGGGCTCAATTCGGGCTGCCTTGGCTGGACGTAGTTGCTGCGATTGCGGTAGGTTTGCTTATTTGTAAAACCGCTTGGGATATTTTCCGCCAATCGACGCATAATCTGACCGATGGATTTGATGAAAAGGAACTGGGCGACCTGCGCAGCACTATTGCCCGAACTCAAGGCGTGGAAGGAATTAAAGACTTGAAGGCCCGGGTTCACGGGAATCACGTGCTGGTCGATGTCGTCATTGAGGTAGATCCGCAATTGACGGTGATCGAAAGTCATAAGATCAGTGACCGGGTTGAGGAACGGATGAGAAAGAAGCAAAACGTTATGCATGTTCACGTTCATGTTGAGCCTAAAGAAAGATAGGACTCGATTTTGGACGGGAAGTCATAAGGATGATTGAAGAATTAGGATGAAGGTGAAATCAAGCCCGAATGGACAGGCCTAAGGTAACATTTACCAAGCCTGCCGTTCGGGCTTTTTTGGCGAAAAAGCGGGCATTTGTCCCTAAAAAATAGGCCGATTGGTTAAATTGGAATTAATATGTAATTTATACGGTTACATGCGAAATCGGGTACTTTCGTTGCAGAAATCCGGTGCTATTGCACGGGAAGGGCTGCTATAGGTTACATTCGTCCAGTTTTTATAGGTCGATTGCCTCTAATTCCGATAGGTAAAATCTAGGGCCATTGTCTTTGAAAGCGCTTTTCTATAAAGTGATCTTCGACCGATTTAGACTGATTTCGACAATCGCTATAATGGGTGCAAGAACTAAAGAAAGGAGATTTTGGAACAAGACGAACAAGAACTTACACTAGGAGGCAGGATAACACCCATGAAAATGAAACGAAGCGTAGCCATCACATTGTTGAGTGCCATTCTTCTCTCTACTTATACAGCCGTCCCTCATCAGGCATCCGCCGCAACTGCAACTTCACAATCGATCACCAAAGGCCATATTGTCGGCGGTGTCAATTTCCGTGACAAACCTTCCACATCGGGGAAAGTGATTGGATTTCTGAAAAAAGGCTCCGAAGTCACCGTATTGGATCAAAGCAATAAATATTTCTATCTCGTACAAACCGAAGATGGGAGCACCGGTTACGTTAGTTCGAACGAAAAATACATTCAACTGGAAACTGTAAACACCGCTCCTTCCCAACCTTCGCTCAATTTGCCTGCAACGGTGACCTACGGCGTCAATCTGCGTGATCAACCGTCCACCTCGGGCAACGTTATTACAATGCTTCGCAAAGGGACGACGCTAACGATTCTCGAGCAAAGCAATGAGTATTTCTATAAAGTACAGACGGCAGACGGGATGAAAGGTTACGTTAGTACGAATGATAAATATTTGGAAATTGGAGGACAATCTAGCACACCGCAGCCAACGCCTACTCCCGCTCCTTCCACTGGGATCAGCCAGCAGATCGAGCAAGTCATTCAGGCCGGTATGAAATACCTCGGCACTCCGTACGAGTACGGCTCCAGCCGCAACAATACGGATACATTTGACTGCTCTGATTTCGTTAGACAAGCCTATAAGGATGCTTTGGGCATCACGCTCCCTGCGGATTCCCGTAAACAAGGGGATTACATAAAGAGCAATGGAACAGCCGTATACAGCATCGATCAATTGAAGCGCGGTGATTTGGTCTTCTTCATGAGCTACAAAGGCTCTTCGGCCAAGTCTTACCAAGGAATCGACAAGCAAAGCCAACGGATTACCCACGTTGCGATCTATCTTGGCGACGGTCAGCTCTTGCACACCTATTCTAATGAAGCTGGCGGAGTGATTGTCGACAAGCTTGACGGCTCCTGGGTTTACCGCTTTATGTTTGGTGGCAGCGTCCTGAAATAAATCAAATCATGCCGTTTGGCCCCGTTCTTGAGTAAGGAAGTGGCCAAGCGGTTTTTTCATTTTTACGTCGAAAGAAGTAATCTTATTTCACGGTTCTACGCACACTTCCGTCCATTTTCGTGTATAGTTAAGGAAAGAATGGGTGAACGCCCAAGGACGGAAAGCGAGGAAACAGGTATGATTTGGGAGATCAGCGTGGCGGTGGCTGCAGCGGCCTTTGTGGTGCTTGTCGTTTATTTGGTCAAGACGCTGAAAGCGGCGGAACATTCGCTGAAGACGACCACCGAAACATTGAAGGACGTACAAAAAACGATTGATGAGCTCGGCAACGACGTCCGGCAGATCGTCCGGCAAGCGAATGAACTGACCGGCGACATTCAGCACAAAATGAAGCAGATCGACCCGCTGATGGAATCGGTTAAGCATGCGGGGGAAGTGCTAAGTGAAGTGACATTGGCAACAAAGCAGGTTTCGGCAGCCCTTGCCCGTCGAATCGCCAGCCGTCCGCTGTTGGCCAAGCGCAAAGCTCCGGCATCTCCGGCCCCGGCAACTTCTGTACCTTCAGTCCAGCCGCTGCAAGCGGAAGGAGAACAACCGGAGCAGGAAACGAATCGTAAATCGGCGAATTGGGTCAAATGGGTGGATCTCGCCGCTGATGTCTGGCAGAAGTATCGGAGTTAAGCGGACGTGAAGCGGCCATTCCATTTGCCGCTTCAACCAAAGATGGACTGGGTAATGTACTATGTTACTCAAGCCTTGCCCGCATTGTGAATCGAGAAGGAACGGGAAAGCGCCCCGTTCCTTCTTTTTTCACTATGATTCGTACAGCACTTCTAAGTCTCATTGGATAAGGAGATTATGATGCGAATATTGATCGTTGACGACAATCCGACAAATACCATGATCATACGTGAGATTTTAAAGAAGGAAAATTATCGCAACACGGTCACCGTCACTTCGGCCCGGGACATGTTCGAGCGGCTTGGTGTCAAAGATTTGGATTTGATTGACGAAAGCGGACCATCTGATGTGGATTTGATCCTGCTGGATATGATGATGCCGGAGATGGACGGGATTCAGGCTTGTCGGATCTTGCAGCGCTCCGAACATCTGAAGGAGATTCCCGTTATCGTAGTTACAGCCGTTGGGGATTCCCACAAGCTGGCGGAAGCGTTGGATGCCGGAGCTGTAGATTATGTAACGAAACCGATCAACAAGGTGGAGCTGATGGCGCGAATTCGTCTGGCACTGCGGCTGAAGCTGGAGAAGGACTGGCATCGGAACCGGGATCAGCGCATCCAGGAGGAATTGAAGCTTGCGTCGCTTGTTCAGAACGCGGTCCTTAGCGCCCCGATCCATGATTCGGAGTTCGAAATCGATGCCCTATACAAGCCTTCTTATGAGTTGGCCGGAGATTTGTACTCCTGGTATTCGCTTGGTGAGGGGAAGTATGCAGTGATCCTGCTGGATATGATGGGGCATGGCATTTCTTCTTCCCTCTTCTGTATGTTCATCTCCTCTGTTCTCAAAGATACCGTGTTTACCTATGTGGAACCGAAGCTGGTCATTGAGGAGCTAAACCGCCGCTTTATCCAGCTGCATATTGAAAGCAAATTGATTCAATATTATTTCACCGCCATCTATCTTGTGGTGGATACCCGGCGCAAAGTGATCGAATACGTGAATGCCGGACATCCGCCAGCCCTCCTCTACACGGATAAGAAGCAACCCGTTCGTTTTGATCAAGTGGGGCCTCCCGTAGGCTTGTTTGATGGAATCGAAACCTATCCGCAGGTTCTACATTACGAAGGGCCCGGTCATCTCGTTCTCTACACCGACGGGTTGATAGATGGGCAGGAGAATTCCATAGAGGCACGGCAGGCATGGCTGGAGGAGCAGTTGAAGACCTGCAGCCATCACTTCGACCGCGAGGCGATGAGTCGGTTGTTCTTCCAAGATGCCGCTCCGCTGAACCGAGAAGATGATAGATGTCTGGTTTGGATCTCGTTCAAATAACCCTCCTTGATTCAGTCATGGACAAGCTGGGTTATGTTGTATTAAGAAAACCTATTCCAGGGAGAGTATTTCATGAATACAAGAAAAAGTTTGAAATTTTCCACCACAACCCAACGAGAAAACGGAGTTTGTACCGTATCGCTGCGAGGTGAGTTGGATTTGTCTGCAGCGCCGGATTTCCGGAAGGTGATGGATCCGCTGGTTGGCATCGATGACGCGGATTTAGTCCTGAATCTGAAGGAGTTGAAATACATCGACAGCACCGGAATCGGAATTTTTCTGTCCATCTTAAAAGCGAGGCATGGGATGAGCTCGAAGTTTTACGTACAGGAAGTACCGGACCATATCCGGAAGCTGTTTGAAATGACGGGGATTGCTAAGTTTTTCGCGGAGCAGGAGAACTCCCAATAAGGAAAGGATCGAGTCTTAATGATAGAAGAAACAGAGAGAATTGTCATCAGCCTACCGGCTACGGCAGAATACGTGGATATTGTTAGGCTGAATCTGTACGGTATTGCTTCCAAGATGGGATTTTCGTACGAGGAAATTGAAGACATGAAAGTGGCGGTATCCGAAGCTTGCAACAATACGGTGTTGTATGCGTACAAGCAGGATGCCGGCAAAATGGAGATCACGTTTGAGATCTTAACGGATGCTTTGTCTATTACGGTCAAAGATGAAGGGGAGAGCTTTGAGCCGTGGCGACAGGCTGGAGGCGTGACTCTACACGAAAAAGAGTTGAGCGAGGCCCCGATTGGCGGATTAGGTTTCTATCTGATGCAGGCGCTCATGGACGACGTCCGCGTGGAAACGCAATCCGGAAAAGGCACAAGGGTGACGATGGTCCGCCGACTCCAGAGGAGTGAAGAGAAGGTATGACCGATCGTGCGGCTCCCCAAGCTTCTTTGCACGAATCTACCCGCCTCATTCAACTGTACCAGCAAACCAGAGACAATGAGATCGCCACGCAGTTAATCTGGAAATACGATTCGATGGTCAAAATGGCCGCCGCGAAAATTGCTCGAAATCGACCGGATTTGTACGAAGACCTCTACCAGGTGGGCGAAATGGCATTAGTGCGTTTGCTGCAGCAGTATGATAGCGAGCTGGGCATTCCGTTTGAACCGTATGCGATGAAGAGCATGATCGGGCATATGAAAAATTATTTGCGCGACAAGTCTTGGTATATTCAAGTGCCGCGGAGAATTAAAGAAAAGGGAGCGCTGGTTCAGCAGGCGATTGATGAGCTGACGCTGAAGCTGGAGCGATCTCCCAATGTACAGGAGATCGCGGAGGTTCTGGAGCTCTCGGTGGAAGAAACGGTTGAGGTACTGGCCGGACGGGATTGTTATCATTACGTGTCCCTGGATTCGCCCTTATCACCGGACGAAAGCGCCGTAACGCTGGGTGAAATGATCAGTGCGGATGCGGACGACTACGATGCGCTTGAGAACCGCATGGATTTGCAACAAGCGCTGGGACAATTAAAGGCGCAGGAACAGCAGGTTCTGCTGATGGCCTATCAGGAAGGGCAATCCCAAAGGTCCATTGCCCGGAAGCTGGGGATCTCTCAGATGAGCGTATCCCGCATTCAGAAGCGGGCGACCGAACGCCTAAAGCAAATCATGAATCATATGAACACCACATAAAGCGTTGCCTTGGGGATATGGGGGCAACGCTTTTTTTGCTTATATTTATTGTCCGGGATCGGGCAGTAAGCCGTCCTTCTTATCTTCTCGGTTGGTTTGCATAGCTTCCATATCTTCTCCCAGCTGAATTAGATCCTCCATGTCATTCACCATGGAGCCGTTCTCCGCTTCGTCGATGTCTTTATGCTCAGGATACTCGCCGGCTTGGGCAGCCCGGATTTGCCTCGTGACATACTGCTCCTGCAGGTCCTCGGGTTGGGTCAATGGATGTTGCCTCCTTTGTTCTCTTATGAAACCGTAAATAGTTTGCACAAACGCCCTTATCGTATACCTGGCGCTCTCTTGCTTCTTGCTAGATGGCTCTATAGCCAGCGGGCTTCCAAAGTACTATACTGTGTAGGAATGGAGCAAAATGTGTGCAGGGAATGGATCAGGTTAAGGAGAGAACAAGAGATGAACTATAACGAAGCTTTGCTGGTGAATGAATATCGCGGGGTGCTGCTGGAATGCGCTCACTATGGTCATATTTGTATTGTTGATGAACGAGGAAACATTGTGGGGCGAGCGGGTAATCCCCAAGCCACCGTATTTACTCGCTCTGCGGCCAAGCCGATCCAGGCGATTCCAGGGATCCGTGCCGGAATTAAGGAGGCTTACGGGCTAACTGACGAGGAGATTGCCATTATGGCCGCTTCACACCGAGCTGAGGAGATCCATGTCGAGACGCTGAATCGAATTTTGGAGAAGACGGGGCTGACCGAAGAACGGCTCATTTGCGCTCCCAGCCTGCCGCTGGATCGGGTTGCCAAGGAACAGCTGCTTCGACAAGGCGGGACGTATCGCCGAATCTACCATAATTGTTCGGGTAAACATTTAGGCGTTCTGGCTTATTGCAAAATGAAAGGATACCCGTTGGAAAGCTATAATCATCCGGAGCACCCGGCTCAGAAGGAAATCTTGACGACGCTGGCGGGCTTGGCAGGGCTTACGGAAGCGCAGATTACTCTGGGTACAGATGGCTGCGGTTTTCCTGTGTTCGCCCTTCCGTTATCCGCTTTGGCTTCCGCCTATTTGAAGCTGGCATGTCCGGATTTGATCGAGGATGCGGCTACCGCTGAGGCAGTCAGAGTGATTACTAACGCCATGAACCGTCAACCCTTGCTGGTTGCTGGCACCGGGCGGGTGGATTCGATCCTGCTGGACGATCCGAATATCGTGGCCAAAGGCGGTTTTAAAGGGGTTTATGCGTTTGCTTTGCGCCGTGAGCGCGTGGGGATCACGTTTAAAATTCAGGACGGTTCCAAGGAAGAGTGGGGAATGATCGCTTTATCCGTACTGGAGCAGATCGGATACGAAAACGAAGGAACGCTGCAGAAGCTCCGCGAGGCGTTCCCGTCTTCGATCAAGAACGATGAGGGCTGGGAAGTAGGGAAAGCCGAAACCGTGTTCCAGCTGGAACGCTAACTGTGATTCAGAGCCGCTTACCGGTTAGGCTTTGTTCCGCAGTCTTCCCAGTTCTTGAGCCAGCGCTTCCACTTCGGAGATGCTGAGCCGCTCTTTGCTCATGACGATGTCATAAACATCGCGGATATCATCATATTGGTTAACGTGGAATGCGGACGCCGACATCGCTGCTGCGGAAGCCATTTTCAGCTTGCTTTTGATCGCTTCGATCATGAACTCAATATTTTCCTTGCTCTTGATGGACAGATCCATAAGTTTTCATCCTTCCGATTTATGGGTTATTAGCTATTGTACCACGAGGGAAGCGGTTCATGAAATTTTGCGGCCTGGCGTCCGAATGAGTTACAATCAGGTTACGAAATACCGGGAGGGAGCGTGTCTAGGTCATGCAGGAACAGAAGGAATGGCCGGCAGCGGGAGTAAACCGGAGGAAGCTGAACGGCGGGGAGCTGGCGGCTTTTTTTGCAGACATTCGTGCCCGGCATCTTCGTGAGGACGTTACATTTCTGTGCATCGGTACGGACCGGTCGACGGGAGACGCACTGGGGCCGTTGGTGGGAACGAAGCTGACCGAGCTGGGATTTGAGCACGTCATCGGGACACTCCGCGAGCCGTGTGACGCAACCAATCTGGAGAGGCGCATGTCCGAAATTCCCGAAGGGCGCGTGATCATCGCCATCGATGCCTGCCTGGGGATGGCCGATTCCGTAGGGACGTACCTCGTGTCCAGCCAGCCGCTGCAACCGGCCCAGTCCGTCGGAGCCAGCTTGCCTGAGGTCGGGCATTACAGCATCGCTGCAGTCGTGAACGTCAACGGTCCCAAGCCCTATTGGACGCTGCAGATGACCTCGCTTTACAAGGTCATGCAAATGGCCGATGAAATCGCGGACGCTGCGGCAGCGGCGTTCCGGTGAGAAGGTTGGATGAAGCGAGGGACAGAGCAGCGGAGCGTACGTTTGGGGTACGTGAGCAGCGGAAGGCCCGGCTGAGTTCAAGATTCGATGTCGAGCACGCTTCAAGGTTTACCACGTGATCCGAAGATAACTTTTTGAACAACCGGTTCAAATCAGAGTTCAAAAAGTTAGGTTTGGAGCACCGAGAAGGTTGGATGAAGCGAGGGACAGAGCAGCGGAGCGTACGTTTGGGGTACGTGAGCAGCGGAAGGCCCGGCTGAGTTCAAGATTCGATGTCGAACACGCTTCAAGGTTTACCACGTGATCCGAAGATAACTTTTTGAACAACCTTTAAAAATGAGATGAAAGTGGGTAGCGTAATGGACAAAGTAACAGTCAACGGAACAACGATCGCCTATGAACAACAAGGACAGGGCGAAACAGTAGTTTTGCTGCACGGTTTCTGCGGCAGCTCCGCTTACTGGGAGAAGGTTCAGCCGCTGCTTGCCGAACAATATCAGGTCATCGCCCCCGACCTTCGGGGCCACGGGGCCACAACTGCGCCAGTCGGCGCGTATACGATCGATCAAATGGCGGATGATGTCGCCGCTCTGATGGAGGCGCTGGGCATCACCAAGTACACGCTGCTGGGCCATTCGATGGGAGGCTACACCGCCCTCTCATTAGCTCAGCGGTATCCAGATCGGTTGAATGCCTTTGGTTTGATCCACTCCACCGGCTTTCCGGACAGTGAAGAAGCGAAGGAGAAACGGCTTCAAGCGGTTTCCCGCATCCGGTCCGAAGGCATTACCCACTTTGTAGATGGGCTCGTGCCGGGGTTGTTTGCACCGGACAATGTCAGCAAACTTGGAGCTGAAGTGGATCGCGTGAAGGAGATTGGCTACAAGACGCCGCCTCAAGGGGCAACGGGAGCCGCGCTGGCGATGCGCGAGCGGCCCGACCGCCGAGACGTGATGGAATCGACAGCGCTACCACTGCTGCTGGTCGCAGGTGAAAACGATAACGTCGTACCGATGGCGCGGCTATTTACGACCGAAGGGCCCAACGTCACAAAGGCGGTCATTAAAGGCGCGGGCCACATGAGCATGTACGAAGCGCCGGAGCAGCTCACAGCCGTCATCGCCGATTTTATGCGCAGCGTCACGGGAAAGACCGTAGAAGTGTAAAACCTAGCAAGTCTAAACAACGTTTCGCAAGAATCAGCTAGTCGAACCGAGGCCAAGGAACCGGAGATTTCATGGAAAACTCCGGTTTTACGGCTTTTTTTGAATTGGCGGGAAGCCAGCCTTGAACTTAGGGACGAGAGGAGGAGTGTCCGTGCTGCGAAGAGATTACCTGATGAAGATGATCGAAGAAATGACGGAAATGCTGGGAAAAGTGTTTATGCTCAAACAGCAGAAAAAGAAGATCGAAGCATTATGGACGCTCGACGAGCTGTTTAAAAGACAGTTTCGCTTGAGCTCCCATCTGCTGGAGAACTTACCTGCCAAAGACATCGTGCGCCTGTTTCAAAGCGGCGGGGAAATCGAGGCGGACAAGCTCCAAAGTCTGTCCCGTCTGCTCAAAGAAGAGGGAGACGTCTACGAGAGCTCTGGAGAGTCGGACGAAGCAGCAAAGCGCTGGATCAAATCATTTCATCTATACTTGACCGCTGCGCTCCATGGGGCGGACCGCTCTCTATGGGATCTGCCCGCGGCCATTGCTGAGCTGCAATCGTTGCTGAAGTCTTACCGTCTTCCGCCGGACACCGAATGGCTGGTGTTACAATGGGAAGAAGCGGAAGGCCGGTACGACCAGGCAGAAAATGCACTCTACCGCTTGCTGGAGGAAGGCCATGCTACTAAAGAAGAGGCGGTAGCGTTTTACCAGCGGTTGCTTGCGCTACCGCGAGATACACTTGCGGCGGGAGGCTTGCCGGTTGAAGAAGTTGAAGAAGGGCTTGCCGACGTCCAGGCTAAATGTTGAACAACCGTTATGATTTATTGACTACTATGCAGAAAGGCAGCTGTTAATCAATCATGGAATCACTGCGCAAACTCGCGAACGAACTGGCGGAGAAGGGCAGTCTGATCACAGCAACGATCAGCGGCCGCCGCAGACCGGGGGAGACGGAATACACGAAGGTTCAGATCAAACCGGTCGAAATCAAAAAGAGTTTACACTATCAATTTGCCTACCACTACCCCAACAAGGTGCTGCATCAAAATATCCCGGCTGACGGTTTCGCGGACGAGCTGGCGAAGTTGTTTGAGGAGTTCCGGCAAGGATTGCTGTGCACGGCGGAGGCCGATTATCAGGTCTTGATCAGCAAGAAGTTTAAGGTCACGATTCTGAAAAAAGCCCCCTCGCGTAAGCCCCTGGGGACGCTGACCCATAATCGGAAGAAGCAATATGTGTTGGAGGAAGGAACGCCGGTTCCGTTTTTGGTGGAGCTCGGGATCATGAACGGGGAAGGCAAGGTGCTCGCTAAAAAGTACGATAAGTTCAAGCAAATCAACCGTTTCCTTGAAATGGTTCAGGATGTCCTTCCTCATTTACCGACGGGGCGGCCGCTGACCATCGTTGATTTTGGGTGCGGCAAATCCTATTTGACGTTTGCGCTGTATCATTATTTGGCCGTACAGCAGCAAAGAAAACTGAACGTGATTGGCTTGGACCTCAAGGCCGACGTAATCGAGCATTGCAGCGGGTTAGCACGCAAACTGCAGTATGACGATCTGAAGTTTCTTGTTGGCGACATCGCCGACTATGACGAGCTTAACGCGGTGGATATGGTCGTAACGCTGCACGCCTGCGACACGGCGACAGATGCAGCGCTGGAGAAAGCGGTACGCTGGGGCGCGTCGGTCATCCTGTCCGTGCCTTGCTGTCAACATGAGCTGTTTAACCAGGTGCAAAACGAAGTGCTGCAGCCGCTGTTGGGTCATGGCATCCTGAAGGAGCGCTTCTCTGCGCTGGCGACGGATGCGATTCGCGCTAAGCTGCTGGACGTGATGGGCTACAAAACGCAGCTGCTGGAGTTCATCGATATGGAGCATACGCCGAAAAATATCCTGATCCGCGCCGTGAAATCGGGCGGAGGGAACGTGTCGCAGCTTTGGCGGGAGTATACGGTGTTCCGCGATTTCCTAAGCGCTGATCCGTATCTGGAGCGCGCTTGTCGCGATTTGCTGCCGGAGGCGGCAACGCAAAGTAACTGAGATGGAACCGGTTGGGAGGTGTCCCAACCGGTTTTTTTGTGGTTTTGATAGGGGAGGGGGGCTGTTGCTGATACAGGGGGCACGATAACTGCAAAAGTGCAGTTATTTTTTTGAATTTGGACTTAAAACGCGAGTTTAACTGCAAAAGTACAGTTATTTTTCTGCGATTTTGGGAAAAGCACCGATTTCGCCAGAAATGAACTGTAGTTTTGCAGTTATTTAGGCAATTTCGCCGTCTAAGCCGGAAAATAACTGCACTTTTACATTTATTTATGCAGGTGACTCCATCTCCCGGAAGAATACCCCGCATTGAACTTGCCAATGAATGGAGTAAAGCGAATGGAGCAAGAGTTGGGGGAGCGAACATACAGGGCTGGAATAGCAGAGGGGGCGCAGAGAAGGTGGAAAAGAGGTGAAAAGGTTAGAGAGGGATCGAAAAGTAACAGTAAAAAAAGAGGTAGATGAAGCGGAGGAACGAGAGAGAGGGAATTGTGGAAAAAGTAGATGATCTTGAAAAGGTTGGTGGCGGTGGGCGCGCGAGAGGCAGACGTTAGGGACGTTAGGCTGACTGAAAGAAGATAAAGATGAGGAGGTGGAGGGTGTGCAGCATTGGCGAATTAGGGGAGTGACTGCGGCAGTATGGTTAAGCGGCGTATGGGTTTGCTTGAATCAAGGTTTGTATTGGACCGGGCGGCCGGGGGCGCTGCTGCTGGTGTCCGTATGGCTCATTGCGGGTGCGGTGGTTGCAGGCGGATGGGCCATCTCAACTGGATTCGGGCAGAATTTAAGGAAAACGGGCTATGGGCCGCATGAGGTTGGAACGTATAAGCTTGCACTGCATGATCTTGCACCGTTTAAGTTTGGATCGTCTGAGCTTGAGCTTGGGACGTATCAGCTTGGTAGCGCTGCGCCTCGGGCGGGGTTATGGACAGAGCCAAGCGTGCGGTGGGCTTTGTTGCTAGCGGCAGGGCCTTTTGTCATCGCAGCGGGATACGCTTGGCGGCTGGCCGCGGGGCCGTTGTCGGTGCAATCGACGCTGGAAGCCCTGCGGCTGTGGGCGTTCTTGGGCGTTTTTGTTGCGGCGCTAGGGGGGCTAGCCGCAGTGAAGTCCCTGAGTGCCCGCCGTTTGCTGGAGGCTGGATGGCTGCTGATCGGCGGGCTGCTGGCTGTAACGGCATTGGCCGCGGCTTACGGCCTGCTGCCGATCCCCGGCGCGATCCTGCGCACCGCGGATCCAGCCATTTCGGCGACCGGTGCCCGGCTGGGCGGGCTGCTCCAGTACCCCAACGCCTTCGGTGCCGTGATGGCGGCGTTTCTCCTGGAGCGGCTGATGCGGCTCGCGAGGATGGAGCGGGCTGCTTTCACGCGCGCAGGCAGCTGGCGCGGGCAGCGGGCGGGGGCTCTCGCCCTGCTGTTCGCCCTCGCCCTGCTGCTGAGCGAGTCGCGCGGCGCGCTGACCGCTGCGCTGGGCGGCTGGGCCGCGGGCTTCGCGCTGCTGCGCGGGGCCGAGCGCCGGCGCTACGCCTGGCACAGCGCCGTCTTCGCGGGCGCGGCCGCCGTGCTGGCGCGCGGGCTCGCGTCCGCGCAGCTTGCGCCAGCGCCGGGGCCCGGCGCGCTCGCGCTCGCCGCGGGGCTGGCCGCGGCGCTGCTCGCGTCCGGCCGCGTCGCCAGCGCTCCGCCGCGCCCCCGCGCGCCGCACGCGCGCCCCAACGCCGCGTTTCGCGCCCCGCGCCGCGCCCGCGCCTTCGGCGGAGCCGCGCTGCTGCTCGCGGCGCCGCTGGCCGCGCTGCCGGCGTCCGCCGGCTTCCTTGGGCGGGGACTCCGCCCGGAAACAGCGTCCGCCCGCGCGGCGATGTACGCCGACGCCGCCGAGCTGCTTCGGCGGTCGCCATGGCTCGGCCAAGGCGGAGATGTCTGGCGCCACGCGTTCCGCCGTGTGCAGAGCCTGCCGTACGTCGGTAGCGAGGTGCACAGCGGCTACCTGGACCTGGCGCTGGACCTGGGCTTGCTTGGCCTCGCCTGCATATTGCTGTGGCTGGGGGGGATGTCCATCCCCCTGCTGCGGGCACGCAGCGCGCTGCTCCCACCTTATCTGGTGCTGCTGCTGCATAGCGCCATCGACTTTGACTTCAGCTACGGTCTCGTCTGGCTGTTGCTGCTCTGGGCGGCGACCATGGGAATCGCCGAAGCCGGCTCGCTGGGTCGGCTTCGTCTCCCTGTCTTGCCCCGCCCCGGACTTGTCCGCGGAGCTTTCTTCCGCGCTCGCGGCCTGCTCTCACCACGCCCGCTGCGCATCGTGTGCAGCGGCCTCATCGCCGCTGCCTTACTTCTGCTGGGCGTGTCCGGTCTCCGCGAAGCGGAGAGCCAGCGGCTGCAACGCCAAGCCTTAGCCCAACCGCCCGAGGCGCACCGGGAGGCGGCGGAGCTGCTTCGGCGCTCGCTGGCCCTTGCCCCGTACCGCACGACGGTACGGTTAGCGCTCGCGGAACGCTCCGCACCACAGGAGGCCGCCTCGCTGCTGCAGGCGGGCCTCCGCTACGAGCCGGAGCGCGCCGAGCTGTGGTTCGCGTTGGGCCAAGCGCTGGCCCAAGCCGATCAGCCCGCCGCTGCTGAAGCGCTGCGGCGAGGCATCGAGCTGGACCCGTTCGACCGGGTCAAGCAGACGGCAGCACTGCGAGAGCTATGGGGGCTAGCGCAACGCTTGCAGGCAAGCGGGGGACTGCAACAGGCTGAAGCGGTGGCGTCGGTCGGGACCGACTTGTACCTGAGCTTCCTGCGTTTGGCAGAGGGCATCGCCGCCAATCCTTCGCTGCGTAACGACCGCGCCTTCCGCTTAACGGAGGAAGCCATGTCGCTCGGGCGGGAGCTGCAACAGAGGGCTCACTTTTACACAAGCGATGCTGCCAAGAAGTAAATCTCGCTTCTTGCAGTCAGGCGTGTCAGACGGTGAGCTTGCTATCCGCCAAACGCGGCGCGAAAAGCAGAGGACAACGCTTCGCGATCGACCTCCCACAGCTCTGCCAGCTCAGCGCTGACGGCTTCATCCCACCAATCCGCCAGCAGCTTGCGGTTACTGATGTTTTCACCGATCCACAGCAGGTTGCCAATCACTTTTTTGTAATATAATGCTTCGCCTTCCTTGACTCGGTCCTCCGGAATATATACGCCAAGCCGCTTGATCGTCCGGTACAGCTCTTTGCTGCAGCTGCGGCGGATTTTGCGGGTATTCGGGAGGGAAGTTTGATGTTTCGCCGGGAAGTTTGCCATGGCAGAAGTCGCCTCCTTTTGCTCCAGCATATGCGGGCGGATTTCCCGAAGTCACCGGTGCGGCGAGCTGAAGTAGAACGCATGTCCATGGCTATGATAGAATAGACTGAGATTGGAGGCAGTTTATTGCTGGCTTCAGGACAGAAGTTAACTGGAAAGAGGACGAAGCTGTGGATTGGATATCAAATTTAGTGGGCGTATTATTGGATTGGATACAACAATTAGGGTATATGGGGATTATGCTGGGGCTCATGATCGAGATCATCCCCAGCGAAATTGTGCTGGCCTACGGCGGTTATCTCGTGCATCTCGGACATATTAATTTCATCGGCGCCGTCTTCTTTGGCACAGTAGGCGGTGTCATTGCTCAATTGTTCATTTACTGGATTGGGCGATATGGCGGCAGGCCGATTTTGGAGAAGTATGGGAAGTATATTTTGATTCAGAAGAAGCATATCGACGCGTCTGAAGCCTGGTTTCAGAAATACGGTCCCGGGGTTATCTTTACGGCGCGGTTTATCCCGGTGGCTCGGCATGCCATTTCCGTTCCTGCCGGGATTGCGAAAATGCC
Source organism: Paenibacillus sp. J14 (assembly GCF_000518465.1). NCBI lineage: Bacteria > Bacillati > Bacillota > Bacilli > Caryophanales > Paenibacillaceae > Paenibacillus > Paenibacillus sp. J14. The sequence goes on from NZ_JADQ01000054.1 coordinate 19,349, forward strand.
GGTGGGCAAATTCCTGCTGCTGACGACCTTGGCGGTCATTCCGTGGTCCGTGCTGTTCGTATATTTGGGAATGCTGCTCGGTGAACAGTGGCAGCATGTCGACGAGAAAGCAGGCCCCTATATCATGCCGATTTTGCTTGGGGCTTTGGCGCTGTTAATCGTGTACTTGGTCGTCAAATCGTTCAACAACCGGAGAAAAGGCGATGCCTAAGTCGATAACATCCGTAAGAAGCCAGATACCAAACGGATGGGCTTAGTGAATTGGTGATGAACTTAAAGAGAGGAGGCGGAGTGAGCGAAGCGGCCCGTGAGCTTGGTTGTAACGCTTATTCCGAGGGATACATCATGCTGAAAATTGAGAGTTTTTCCTTAGGCCCCTTGCAGACGAATGCGTATTTGTTGCGGGGAGAAGACGAGAACCGTGCGATCATTATCGATCCTGGTTCAAACCCGGGACCGCTGTTGCGCAGAATCGAAGGGTTGGAGATCGAGGCGATTTTGCTTACACATGCTCATTTTGACCATATCGGCGGTTTGGACCAGATTCGGAAGGAGAAGCATTGCCCGGTCTATGTGCATCCGCTGGAAAGCGATTGGTTGACGACCCCGAAGCTGAATGGGTCCTTGATGTGGCCGGAGGTCGGACCGCCCATCTCCACGGATCCGGCAGAATTCGATCTGGCCGAAGGGCAGAAGCTTCACCTGATCGGGCATGAGTTCACCGTACTTCATACGCCGGGGCATTCCCCAGGCAGCGTGAGCTTCCTGTGCGGGGATGATCTTTTTTCAGGGGATGTGTTGTTCCGTCTTGGTGTAGGGCGCACGGATTTACCGGGAGGCCGTGAAGCCGACCTGTTTAATTCGATTCGCGGGAAGCTGTTCCAACTGAAGGATGAAGTCAAAGTGTATCCCGGTCATGGTCCCCAGACGACTATCGGCTACGAACGGCAGAATAATCCGTACGTCTCCTAGAGAGTCTATGAACCCTACTCATGGCGTTTGTGCAAAAAAATCGACGAAATAGTACAAAAATAGTGGACAAAAGTGCAACCTTTTGATAGGATGTACATATTAAAACATTGTAACTTTTGCGAAGCACGCAAGCTGCGGAAATGATCCCGGTTTGCGTTCTTTTTTATGCTTTTTTGGGTTTGAACCAATATCAGCAGAAACAAGATGTACTTCAGGAAGCGAATCTGCATAAGCTATTCATATCCGGGATTCCGGGGTAGAACTTGACCAATCTCCGTGTCTTTTAGTAGGATTATATAAAGCAATACAAGTTGATGATTATGCATCCAAATAAATCAGGGAGGTAGACGATGCTTCATTTGGGAGAGAAAATTGTTATCGTCGGTGATGCTTTTGAGCAGAATCTTCCTGTTGGGGAATATGGCTACGTTATTGCTTACGACCGCAATCCGGACAATGCTTTTGACTACGTCATCCGGTCTCCGAAGACGGGGCGGAATTATTTCGTTCCTAAGAGCGATATAGAATCCGAAAGTCGGCTGATCGAGCAAGCAGCGGAACGCGCGACACAGGAAGCTTTGATCGATTACGCGCTGGCTACGCACAATGAGAAGCTGTTTCGGCATATCATGAACGGCGAAGACAGCGATGCAGACGGGCAGCAGGAACCAACAAAGGAAGTAATGTCCCAAGCAGAGTTCATTAAACAAGTGAACCTGCGGGCATGGATATAAGAAAGGAGTCGGCTTAAGGCCGGCTCTTTTTCTTTTTTGTCCGGGGAGAGATATCCCGCCCTATAGCTCCTTTCCGCTTTAACGGATTGAATTGAACCGGAATCTACAATATAATTTTATTCAATTGTACAAGCATGGTAGAATGTACGAATAGTGCGGGAACGCATGAGTAAAGGGAGGCATCTAAGCATGAGTATCCAGACGAAGGACGTTGAACACGTGGCGAGACTGGCCCGTTTGCACTTGACCGACGAAGAGCGGGATATGTTTACGGAACAATTAAATGCGATTTTACAATACGCGGAGAAGTTAAACGAACTGAATACAGACGATATCGCACCGACCACGCATGTGCTGCATCTCAGTAACGTCATGCGGGAGGACGAAGTGAAGGAAAGCCTGCCGCCGGAGAAGGTATTCCGCAACGCACCGGAGGAAGAAGACGGTCAGTTTAAGGTTCCGGCCGTATTGGAATAGGTGATCCGCTGAAAAATGAACCCATCGACTAGAACGAACTTGAGAATGACAAAGGAGGAAGCTTAGATTGGCGCTTTTTGATTTGCGTTTACAGGAGATACATAATCGGCTTCACAACAAGGAGTTGTCTGTGACCGAGTTAGTAGGCGAAGCTTTCGCCAGAATCCGCGAATACGACGGGAAGATCGGCGCCTACTTGACGTTGAACGAGGAGGGGGCTCGTGCGGAGGCCGCCCGTTTGGACGCCAAGTTGGCACAGGGGGAAGCCCATGGTCTGCTGTTTGGACTTCCTGTGGGCATCAAAGATAACATGGTGACCGAAGGGTTGCTGACGACATGCGGCAGCCAATTTTTGAAAAATTATGATCCGATTTATGACGCGACTGTAGTTACGAAGCTAAAGGAAGCAGAGGCGGTCACGATCGGCAAGCTGAATATGGACGAGTTCGCGATGGGCGGCTCCAATGAGAATTCCAGCTTCCATCCCGTGCGTAACCCGTGGGATTTAAGCCGTGTACCCGGCGGTTCCAGCGGGGGTTCGGCAGCCGCCGTCGCTGCAGGTGAGGCTTTCTTTACGCTGGGGTCGGATACTGGCGGTTCCATCCGTCAGCCCGCATCGTATTGCGGTGTTGTTGGTCTGAAGCCGACCTATGGCCGGGTATCGCGCTACGGCCTCGTGGCATTTGCTTCTTCGCTCGATCAAATCGGGCCGATTACGAAAAACGTCGAAGACGCTGCCTATGTTCTGCAGGCGATCGCCGGTCACGATCCGAAGGACTCCACCTCGGCGAATGTGGAGGTGCCGGATTATTTGAGCGCCCTCACCGGTGATATTTCCGGGCTGCGCATCGCTGTACCGAAGGAATATTTGGATGGCGTTGACCCGCAGGTGAAGGCTGCCATTATGGATGCGTTGCGCGTGCTTGAAGGCCTTGGCGCGGTATGGGAAGAAGTATCGCTGCCGCATACGGAATACGCGGTGGCTGCTTATTATCTGCTGGCGTCCTCGGAGGCCTCGTCGAACCTGTCGCGTTTCGACGGCGTTCGTTACGGCGTCCGTGCCGACAATGCCGGCAACCTGCTCGACTTGTACTACGATTCGCGCAGCCAGGGCTTCGGACCGGAAGTGAAGCGCCGGATTATGCTGGGGACCTATGCGCTGAGCTCGGGGTATTATGACGCCTACTATTTGAAGGCGCAAAAGGTCAGAACGCTGATCAAACAAGATTTCGATCAGACCTTTGACAAATATGACGTGATCCTTGGGCCAACGGCTCCAACGACGGCGTTCCCGCTGGGCTCGCAAGTTGACGATCCGCTCACGATGTATTTAAACGATATTTTGACGATTCCGGTGAGCTTGGCCGGGGTTCCCGCCATCAGCGTGCCGTGTGGATTTGCCGAAGGTCTGCCGGTTGGACTGCAAATTATCGGCAAGCCGTTCGACGAAAGTACGGTATTGCGCGTGGCTCACGCCTTTGAAGCGAATACGGATCATCATCAACAACGTCCCGCCTTGTAGGTTCATAACAAAAGTTTTGCAGGAGGATAGGCCATGTCAACATCCAAATATGAAACGGTAATTGGGTTGGAGGTGCACGTGGAGCTGCATACGAAATCGAAAATTTTCTGCGGCTGCTCCACGGAGTTCGGCGCCCCGCCTAATACGCATACCTGCCCGGTGTGCCTGGGGCATCCCGGCGTATTGCCGGTGCTGAACCGCCAGGCCGTCGACTACGCGATGAAGGCCGCAATGGCGCTGAATTGTGAAATCGGCGATGTCTGCAAGTTTGACCGGAAGAACTATTTCTACCCCGATTCGCCTAAAGCGTATCAGATTTCCCAATACGATCAACCGATCGGCAAGAACGGATACATCGATATCGAGGTGGACGGGAAGACGAAACGGATCGGCATCACCCGTCTGCATCTGGAGGAGGACGCTGGCAAGCTGACGCACGTGGACGGCGGGTACGCTTCGCTGGTGGACTTCAACCGTGTAGGCACGCCGCTTGTGGAAATCGTGTCCGAGCCGGACATTTCTTCGCCGGAGGAAGCGCGCGCGTATCTGGAGAAGCTGCGGGCGATCATGCTGTACTGCGAGGTTTCCGACGTGAAAATGGAGGAAGGCTCGATGCGCTGCGACGCTAACATCAGCTTGCGCCCGTGGGGTCAGAAGGAGTTTGGCACGCGTGCCGAGCTCAAGAACATGAACTCGTTCCGCGGCGTGGTTCGCGGGTTGGAGTATGAACAGCTTCGCCAGGCTGAGATTTTGGACGAAGGCGGAGAGGTTGAACAGGAGACGCGCCGCTGGGACGAAACCCAAGGTAAAACGTTCTCGATGCGCGGCAAGGAAGAAGCCCACGATTATCGCTACTTCCCGGATCCCGACCTGGTTACTCTTCACATTGATCAGGAGTGGAAAGACCGGATTCGCGCGTCGATTCCGGAGCTGCCGGATGCCCGGAAAGCTCGTTACACTTCGGAGTACGGCTTGCCGGAGTACGATGCTGGCGTCATTACGTCCTCCAAAGCGCTGGCGGACTTGTTCGAAAGCAGCCTTGAGTATACGAAGGACGCCAAAGCGGTGTCGAACTGGATCATGGGCGATCTGCTCGGCTACCTGAACAGCAATTCGCTGGAATTGTCCGACGTGAAGCTGACCGGACAAGGTCTAGGTGAGATGATCGGCCTGCTGGAGAAAGGCACGATCAGCTCCAAGATCGCCAAAACGGTATTTAAAGAAATGCTGCAAAGCGGCAAGCTGCCGCAGCAGATCGTTGAGGAGCAAGGGCTTGTGCAAATCAGCGACGAAGGGGCGATTATGGCGATCGTTCAAGAAGTCGTTGCGAACAACCCGGCCTCCGTGGAGGATTACAAAGCAGGCAAGGAGAAGGCCATTGGCTTCCTTGTCGGCCAAGTCATGAAGCAAAGTAAAGGGAAAGCCAACCCGGGGCTGGTCAACAAGCTGCTGGTCGAAGTGCTGAAAGGCTAGGGCCAGCTGGTGATCAAGCAACTCTCATTGAGTGACACCGATATTGTGGAACAACTCTGGAGCTTGCAGCATTCGGCTTACCGACTGGAGGCACAGGCGGTTGGCCTAACGGAGATGCCGCCGTTGCCAGATACGTTTGATTCCATCCGCTCAAGCAGCGATGTGTTCTTTGGTGAACTATCGGAGGATGGGGAGCTGCTGGGGGCGATCGCCGTTCGAGATGAGATGCCGGGGGCCTTAGAGATCACTCGATTGATGGTTCAACCGAACCATTTGCGGCAAGGAATTGGAGCCAAGCTGTTGCACTACGTCCTGACCCACCATCTGGACAAGCAAGAGTTTACCGTAACGGCCAGTCCGCAGAACGCCCCTGCGGTTGCGCTGTACCGCAAGTTTGGCTTCCGTCCGGTGCGGTCTGTCCAATCTGCTGCAGGCGTAGAATTGATGATCTATCGACTGAACCAGTAAAGAGATTCAAGCACGCTTTCAAACCAGATGGCTGAGGTTTGAGGGCGTGCTTTTTGATTGATTGGAGACCAGTTCCTTCCACGTTACAGAATAAGTCAGTATCGGTTATGATTAAAGAAACGGGAAATCCGCGCTGGATGAAGCCCAACAGAGATAGAAAAGAGGTGGGGGAAATGACGCCGGATATGGTGCCGATCGGACAGCCGCCGATGCAAGGGCGGACGAAAGGATATCAGCCCCGGCGGCGCAAGCGCAAGCTGATTGCCGGTCTGTTGTCCGCCCTGTTTCCGGGGATGGGACATTTGTACTTGCGCAGTTATTTACGCGGCCTTTGCTTTATGTATTTTGTCTTGATCGATGCTTCCGCATTGATTTATTTCTCATCCGTCCGCATGGCGATTAATGTGCCGCTTCTCCTATGGCTTGGCTTATTAATTCCCGCGGCTTACTTCTTTAGTATTTATGATGTCCTTCAATCTACGGATGCCCATAATGCCCGTCTGAAAAAAGAGCTCGAAGCGAGTCAAACCCCATCCACGGACACACCGTCCGGCCGAAGCTTCAAGCAGGGTCTCGGAGCGGGAGCGCTGCTGATCGGCGGCGGGGCCATTTTGATTGTACTTCAGATGAAGCCGTATTGGCTCCAGCTGCTGGTGCAATACGCCGGAGCGTATCTAGTCTCTGCTGCGCTGGCGTTGACCGCGCTGCTGCTAATCCTGCGCGAATCGCAACGTCTCTTCCTGCGTTCCGGACGCTTTACTGCCGCCGTGGTCCTGCTGACAACCGCGGGAATTTTGCTGCACGATGCGATGAAGGATGGAGATCTGTTGCTGCAGTTGATCCGATGGTGGCCATTCGTGTTCGTTTTGTGGGGAATCGAGCATATTATAATATTGGTTTGGAAACGAATGAGAGCCATGCAAGTCAGATTTCGCCCGCGCGTTGATGTGAAGGGGCTGTTCTTGTCCATGTTCATGGCCTTCTCGGTATTTGCTATTACGCAGCAAGATCAATACATGCACTTATGGAACCGGGTCAGTCTCGATTTGACGGCTGCAGGGGCGGAATATAGCGCACAGGAAGGTTATCGTGTGGAGAAACCCCAGTTGGATCTTCCCATCGACTTGGATACCGAACGGATCGTTTTTGACGGAATGAATGGGGATATCGAGGTGCGTAAGGCGGAGATCGACCATGTCATCGTCCGCTATACGGTATGGATCGATCAACTGGAGTATGAACCCGCTCGCAAAATTGCGGCAGTCACGTCTATCGAAGCCGCTATCGGCAAGACGTTGAATTTATCCGTCAAGGATAAGGCTTACGGCGAGACTGGCCGTCGTCATCCGAAGGTGAACGTAACCCTGATTGTTCCGCAAAACCGATTCTTGGATTTGGACATTTCCACCTCCAACGGGAAAATTACATTAACCGGTGTCCAAGCGATGAAGCAGGTGAAGCTGCAAACAGGGAATGGGAACTTACGGTTATGGAATGTCATTGGGGATGTTTCGGCCAAAACGTTAAACGGGGACGTTGAGCTGTATCGGATCTTTGGTGAAGCCGAGATTGATACGCAAGGCGGAAATATCAAAGGCCGGGGCATTACGGGCAAGGTCGCCTTGTCCACCCTGGTAGGCGATATTACATTAACCGAAGCTCAGGATGACATTCAACTGCATACGAAAAACGGCAATATCCGGGTCGACGGCGTTCCGCTGGGACTGAAGGCCGAATCGCTTAACGGCAAAATCGACATTACCTCCCGGATCGTTGGCGGCGATTGGGACGTTTACAGCGCGGTTGGCGAGTTGCGAGTCGAGCTTCCGGAAGAAGGGAATTATAAGCTTGAGGGATCGAGCGGATACGGTGATATTTTTACCGAACTGCCTTTTGTGGTGGATCACAAGGAAATTCATGGTACACTCGGAACCGGTGAGTTCAAGCTCAAGGTCGATGGCAACAGTGACCTGTATGTGAATAAAAGCTGAACACCGGCGACAAGCCAAGTTGCAGGCGTTGATCCTGCGTTGACAAAAGTTTTGACCTAACCGTACAATAATCTTACGGACTTTTTTGCATAATGAACCATAAGGAATGAGCATTTAGAAGGCGGTGGACGAGATGACAACGCGCGTACAGCATGCCCTGGACCAACTGAAGAACAATGGAGTCCGCATTACGCCGCAGCGTCACGCCATACTTACGTATCTGATGGAATCGATGAGCCATCCGACCGCGGACGAGATTTACCGGTCCTTGGAGCCCCGCTTCCCGAACATGAGCGTAGCTACGGTATACAATAATTTGAAAATGTTGATTGAAGCCGGCATGGTCCGGGAGTTAACATATGGGGACAATTCGAGCCGTTTTGATGCGGACGTGTCCAATCATTATCACGTGATATGCGAGAAATGCGGAAAAATTGAGGATTTCATGTACCCTAGCTTGGAAGAAGTCGAGCGCCAGGCCGAAGAAGCCACCGGCTTTGAGATTCACGGCCATCGGCTGGAATTGCATGGGGTATGTAAAGAGTGCCGTATGAAGCACTAAGACAGTTTTATTTGGTGAGATGTAGATCAAACGTGTGGAATACCTTCGCGGATTCTTCACGTTTTTGTTTTTTGTAGGTAACTTTCGGCGCACTTTATAAGTTTATTATTTAGTAGACAGAGATTTCGATACGGAGGGTTGTCCTTGAAGAGTAGAAGAGACGTGTATCAAAGGAAAAAGAAGCGAGGCAGGAGAAAAACGAAATGGTTTTTCGGCCTGATTCTTATTATAGCAGGGCTTTATTGGGCTCAATCGGAATGGCTGCCCAACCGCGAGCATGTGGATCCTGAATGGCTTGGCCGGGTGGATAAGCCTATTTTTGCGGATGGACAATTGCTAAGTGGCACCGGGATCGGATCGGGAGATAGCTTGAAGCTCCCGCTTCCGGTGATTCAGCAGATTATCGACCCGACGATTCGTTATGAGGAAGATACGAAGTCAGTGATCTTAACGACGCCGCAGAAGTTGGTTCTGCTCAAGGCCGACGAGAAGATCGCCAAAATCAATAATAAGCCGAAGGAGCTGCGCTTTGCTCCGGAGGAGAAGGAGGGCGTCCTCTATCTTCCGGCTCATCTGCTTCAGGACTTGTACGGGGCAGAGGTGAAAGAGGATGCGGCTTCCGGCGTTGTTCTGCTCTATCGGGCGGGAGAGAAGATTTTGCCGGCTGTGGTAGACTCCGGTTCCAGCAAAAAGGACAGCACTGTTCCGCTGCGAACAGGCCCTAGCATTCATCAGCCGATTCTGGCGGATATGCCGGAGGAGACTGCGCTGCGGATCCTGGAGACCCCCGATGATAAATGGTATTATGTTCAGCTAAATAACGGGTATACCGGCTATGTTCAGAGAAAGGACGTTGTATTGGGAGAGGAACATGCCATCCCGGAACTCAAGCTGGAGCTATCCGCCGCCAAACAGAAATGGCAGTCCAAAACGGTGAATATGACCTGGGAAGCTGTATATCAGGTGGCACCCAAGCCGTCTTCCATCGGTAAGCTGCCGGGCATCAACGTTGTGAGTCCTACTTGGTTTTCCATGGTGGACGGGAAGGGCAACGTGAAGAGTAAAGCAGACCCAGCCTACGTCAAATGGGCTCATGGTCAGGGGATGCAGGTTTGGGGCTTGTTCAATAACAGCTTTGATCCGGATCTCACTTCCGAGGCGTTGGCCAGCTTCGAGAACCGGCTAACGACGATTCTGCAAATGCTGCATTACGCGAAGTTGTATGATTTAGACGGCATTAATATCGATTATGAAAATGTCTACACCAAGGACGGAGAGAATCTCACCCAGTTTATGCGTGAGCTGCGCCCATTGGCTGAGGAGCAGGGCTTGATCGTTTCGATTGACGTGACCCCGAAATCTAATAGTGAGATGTGGTCGGCCTTTTTGGACCGCCGGGCCTTGGCTGAAGTGGTCGATTACCTCGTATTGATGGCTTACGATGAGCATTGGGCGGCCAGTCCGGTGGCGGGCTCCGTCGCCTCATTGCCTTGGGTGCGCTCATCGGTGACACGGATATTGGAAGAGGATGATGTGCCGCCGAGTAAGCTGATCCTGGGCATCCCTTTGTATACCCGGGTATGGACGGAAACGGTGAAGGACGGCAAAACGGAGGTCAGTTCTAAAGCTATTGGGATGGACAAGGTTCAGCAAATCATCGCCGAGAAGAAATTAAAACCGCGCTTCTCTGAAGAAACGGAACAGAATTACGTGGAGTATAAGGACAAAGAAGGATTGCACCGCATATGGCTGGAGGATGCTGAATCGTTAAAACGCCGTGTGGAAGTGGCCAAATCGATGAAACTGGCTGGCATCGCCACCTGGACACGGGCGTTTGCTTCCGACGAAGCTTGGGAGACCCTTCGGGAAATTGTAAAATAGACTGCAAAAAACCAAGCGGACCGCTGCTTTAGATGCAGCGGTCCGCTTGGCTTCTTTTTATCCAATGAGGATAGAATGACATTTAACTGGTGGTTGAAGCTCCGGTTGTTTGCTGTTGCTCCAATTCCTCGGCCGTGATCGTCGCCTGCGACGGGTCGAGGGTGAGGATGGTCTTACAGAACATGCAGCGATCTGTTTTGCCTAGCATTTTGGTCAGCTTGTGACATTCCGGGCATTCCAGCTGCACTGCTGACGTGGACAACATGCCCGCCCAAAAATAAATGGCCAAGCTCGCGAGCATCGAGACCAAGCCGATGGCTAGTCCGATGGCAGCGATCGCTCTGCCGGCAGGGCCCCAGAATACAATCCCGGCGGTTCCCAGTACCATTAGGCCCATCCCAAGCATGGTGAGCAACAAGCCCCATAAACGAAATTCATTGATTTTGCTTGATTTGAAGAACATTGGGCCACCTCGTTTCTATAACTCTGCAAGGGGAGCGTTTCCCCACTTTTTCCAAGTGCTCCAAAAACAAAGAAGGAAACTTAGATTAGGCGTAGAACTATATTATAACGAATTGGCAGGAATACGCCAAGCTGGGAGGGTATCCGTGGAAACAACCATTTTTTCGATCTTAGACGAGGAGAAAGCCGGACATGGAGCCATTGGGGCGGTTGGGTATCACCTGGACCAAGCCGGCTTCCACGACTCGCTGTTGCATGATTTCGAATATCTCATTATGGTTGTGCACCATGGCTTGGAGGAGAAGGAACAGCGTATTGAGCACGGTATGAGCGGAAACTCGGCTTATCAGCTGCTGCATGTGGGCACCCGCGAAATCGAACTAGGCATATTGACCGGTGATCAGCGGGATTCGGTGAAATATTTTCTGCACGGCGAGATCATTTGGGACATCGATGGGAAGTTGACGACTTTCCGCTCCTATATCAACAAATTTGGTGATTCCATGAAGGAACGGCGGAAGCTTAAGGAATTTGCCAAATTTCTCAAAGTCTATGGGGAAGCCAAACGGTATACGGCTGAGCAGGACTTGCTGGACGCGTACTACTGCGTGCTGCAGGCGTTAAAGCATTATGCTCGCCTTGAATTGATCGAGCAGGGGATTTTGCCGGAAAGCAGCGTGTGGGAACAGGTTCGCCCTTTGAATTCGGTCGTCAATAAGTTGTTTGACGAGTTGACGGAAAATTCAGAAACGTTGGAGCAACGCATCCAGCTCGTCCTGTTGGCTTGCGAATTTACACTCGCCAGCAAGATGGCCGATTGTTGTGAACTGCTCTTAAGGATTCTGGGCAGCCGTAAGGAAGCATGGAGTATTCAGGAGTTAGTACAGAACCCTGAGCTCGAACATGTGAGAGATGAGCTTCCGTTATTACTTCGCAAGTTGGTGGCCCGTTCCTTGGCGCAGGAAATCACCAAAGCTCATAAGGAAGGCGCAGGCGAGCGCCGGGAATTGCGATACAGAGCCTGATTGCGGCGTTCTGAACACTTCCAAAATATACCTTGGACAAACCTATTGACGCGCCCAGCGAGGATATGATAAATTATATCTCGCCCCTAAAAAAGGCAATGAAGTTTTGAAGCTGAAATCGGCACTGGCCGAAAGGTTTTTTTAAAAAAACTTCTTGACTTAATCGAGGCAAACATGATATATTATAAAGGTCGCTGCTGAAACAAAGAACGGCGACGAAATGAAAGTTTGATCTTTGAAAACTGAACAACGAGTGAGTAATTAAACTGAGATTTTTAATCTCGTCAGTTTATCTAAATGAGCAAGTCAAACACTACTTTATTGGAGAGTTTGATCCTGGCTCAGGACGAACGCTGGCGGCGTGCCTAATACATGCAAGTCGAGCGGAGTTTATCGGGAGCTTGCTCCTGATAAACTTAGCGGCGGACGGGTGAGTAACACGTAGGCAACCTGCCCGTAAGACTGGGATAACTACCGGAAACGGTAGCTAATACCGGATACGCAAGTCT
>NZ_JADQ01000055.1:0-30961 GCF_000518465.1 Paenibacillus sp. J14
ATGCGACGCCTGAGTTTCGAAGAGCACGTGGAGTACCTGAATCCAAAGATTCAAGGCTGGCGCAATTACTACTACACAGCTTACAGCCAGAGGAAGATGGCGAAGTTGGATTGGTATATCCGGCAGCGGTTTGCGAAGTGGTATGCTAAGAAACACAAACGCAGACGATGGTTGAGTTCGCTGCGCGAAGTGAAGTCTTTGTCTATTCAATATGGACTTAAAACGCTCTTGTAATCTGCATGCTCATGATGACGAACATCGGAAAGCCGTATGAGGGAAAACCTCACGTACGGTTTGATGAGGAGGGGCTGGGCCTCGCCCAGCCTTTCACTCTAGCGGCGATTGCTGCCGCTGGTGCCACTTTTGCTCTAACGCTTGCTAGAATGAAGGGGCAGAGTCCAATTGTGCTCTAACGCTTGCCAGAGTGCTTATTTGTGCGAAAAACGCAAAGTTTTACTTTTAACGCTTACCAGCAGCCTTATTGAGGCAAAAACAGCCTCTTTTACGATGAAATATCGCAAATAAGCTCTCCTGTAAGCGTTACGCCGCAGAATGCCCGAATTTTCCCCAAATAGCGTTTCTGTTAAGCGTTACAGCATACTTCCCTGAACTAACTGTGCCTGAGCTGGTGCTGACGATGGGTTTGGTGCCTTGCTACAAGAGATGCTGCAGATACTGGCTATTACCAATCGATTACATACTGGTAAGGGTGTAGGTTCGGAGTCCGCTTTTATTCTAACGCCTGCCAGAATGCTTAATTCGGAGAAAAGCGCCAAATTTTCATTTTAACGCTTACCAGCAGTCTTATTTAGGCTAAACCCACCCCATTTGCACTCAAAAATCGTAAATAAGCTCTCTCCTAAGCGTTACGTTTTCATGGGGCCCCTTTTTCGCCAAATAGCGCTTCTGATCAGCGTTACACAGCAAGTACCATGCACTATTAGTGATCTTGCTGCCCACCATTCCCCAAACATCCCGGTTAAATATTCAACATGTTAGGAAATTTATGCAGGGATCTGGCGGGGAGAGCACACGGGTTAAACGGCTTCAGATCAAGGATAAGCCGGGGAAACTAACTGTTGAATAAATATTACATTGAATGTATAATTATTAACAACCGCATCACAGCAGGCTTCACACGGGGGAAGAATCAACCTCAGTATCGGGAGGTTACAAACTCGGCAGGGTGTCTTGACAGGCTATTTTCATTCTGTCATAATTCATGTAAACCATAAGCACCTTTAATTCAGTCCCGTGAGGCTGGCAAGGTAACGTGAGTGGGGAAATGGGCGAACTGCGCTTATTTAAGTCGGTTCTCTGTGCCCAAATCCTACATGATAGTCATAGGTACACTATGGCTGAAGACTCCTTGCCTGGATATACGGGCAGGGAGTTTTTTTATGCGCCTATCACGGACCGATGCAAGGTGACCCTATCCCTAAGGAGGTCGCAGCTGTGAGCAACGAAAGTCATATCATTATGGATGAAACCGCGATTCGGAGGGCACTGACAAGAATTGCACATGAAATTTTGGAACGCAACAAAGGCATCGAGGGCTGTGTATTGGCCGGCATCAAAACCAGAGGAGTTTACCTCGCAAAACGGCTGGCTGAGCGCTTGGAGAGTATTGAAGGAACCGCAATTCCATGGGGCGAGCTTGACGTAACAAACTACCGCGATGACAAAGTGGAGGCTACTCAAGGGGCGGCCAAAGCCACGTTCCCGGTCTCGATTCAAGGCAAAAAAGTGATCCTGTTCGACGATGTTCTCTACACAGGCCGTACGATTCGTGCAGCCATGGACGCGATCATGGATTGCGGTCGTCCGGAGTCGATCCAGTTAGCGGTACTCGCTGACCGGGGACATCGGGAACTGCCGATCCGAGCTGATTACGTTGGCAAGAACGTACCAACATCGCGATCGGAAGAAATCGAGGTGCTCTTGACCGAGCATGACGGCACTGATCTGGTTCGCATCCTGCATGCACGGGAGGGGAACTAAGATGGCGCTGACGGCAACTGCACTGAAGGAACGCAGCCTCCTCGGGCTGAAGGATTTAAGCGCAGCGGAAATTTCCTCGATTCTCGACCGGGCTGCCTACTGGGATGCCAAGGAAGAGAAGATGATTCCGGTGTTGAAGGAGCACTTTGTTGCGAATATGTTTTTCGAAAACAGTACGCGCACCCGCTTCTCATTCGAGATGGCGGAGAAACGGCTGGGTGCTCAGGTGCTGAACTTCGCGGCAGCCGCCTCTAGCGTAGAGAAAGGCGAGTCGATTTACGATACGGTTCGCACGTTGGAATCGATGGGCATTGACGCTGGAGTCATCCGGCTGAAGCCGATCGGTGTGTTGGAGGAGCTGGCGAAGCGGGTATCCGTACCGCTGGTGAATGCCGGAGACGGCAACAATGAGCACCCGACGCAAGCGCTGCTGGATCTATATACGATGAGACAGCATTTCGGAGAACTCGGCGGGCTGAAGGTATCGATCATCGGAGACATCAAGCATAGCCGGGTGGCACGTTCGAATCTGTGGGCGCTGCAAAAGTTCGGCGCCGAAGTGAAGCTGTGCGCGCCGAACAATATGCAAGCACCGGAGCTCAGCGCGTATGCGCCTTACGTTCCGATGGACGAAGCGCTTTGCGCCGATGTGGTGATGATGCTGCGAGTGCAGTTAGAACGCCACGTTGGCGGGCTGATTAAGTCGGCCGAAGAATATCGACTGCATTACGGCTTAACGGAGGAGCGGGCTGCGAGTCTTGCACCGCACGCGCTGATCATGCACCCGGCTCCAGTGAACCGGGGCGTGGAGATCGACGATGCGGTGGTGGAACACCCGCAATCCCGCATCTTCAAGCAGATGCAAAACGGAGTTCCGATCCGCATGGCGGTTCTGGAACGCGCATTGCTCTAGCAAATGAGGGGGAGCGCCTGTAGCTTAGGCGACGGGCAATGGACGTTATTTTTCGGATCGTACTTCAAAATCAGCGGGAGGAGAAATCAGAATGCGGCTTGTCGTAATCAATGCCAAGATCTTAAACGAACAAGGGGAACAAGAAATCGCTCAAATCGTCATCGAGAACGGAGTGATCTCGAACATCGAGAAAACAGGAAGCCTCAAGCAGCTAGTCGCTGAGGAAGGGACACAGGTAATCGATGCAGGGGGCAGACTGGTCACTCCGGGATTTATTGATATGCACGTCCATCTGCGGGAACCGGGATTTGAACATAAAGAAACGATCGAAACCGGTTCGCGTTCAGCAGCGAAAGGGGGATTCACCACCATCGCTTGCATGCCAAATACGCGGCCGGTGACCGACAATCCGGATACGGTTCGCTATGTGAAGGAGAAGGCGGAGGAAGCTGGGCTGGTGAACGTGCTGCCTTATGCGGCGATCACCAAATCTGAGCTGGGTCGCGAGCTGACCGACTTTGCTGCTTTGAAGGAAGCCGGTGCGATTGGTTTCACCGACGACGGCGTAGGCGTACAGAGCGCACAAATGATGAAGGATGCGATGCGTCAAGCGGCTGCGCTGGGGATGCCGGTAATTGCCCACTGCGAAGACAATTCGCTGGTGGAAGGCGCGCCGGTGGCTGAAGGGGAATTCGCCCGCAAGCACGGACTGAAAGGGATCCCGAACGAATCGGAGGCGATTCATGTGGGGCGGGATATTTTGCTGGCGGAAGCGACCGGGGTTCACTACCATGTCTGCCACGTGAGCACGGAGCAGTCGATCCGGCTGATTCGTCAAGCGAAGCAGCTCGGCATTAACGTGACCGCAGAGGTGTGTCCGCACCATCTGGTGTTATCGGAGGCGGATATTCCCGGATTGGATGCCAATTGGAAAATGAACCCGCCGCTGCGCTCCCGCCGAGATGTGGAAGCCTGCATCGAAGCGCTGGAGGACGGCACGATCGACATCATCGTCACCGACCATGCTCCGCACAGTGAAGAGGAAAAAGCAAAAGGCATGCAGCTGGCACCGTTTGGAATCGTTGGTTTTGAGACAGCCTTCCCGCTGTTATATACGAAGTTTGTGACAACTGGCCGTTGGAGCCTGGAGATGCTGGTGCAGCGTATGACAGCAGACCCGGCTCGTGTGTTTGGTCTAGAAACCGGACGGTTGGTTCCAGGCGCTCCGGCGGATCTGACGATCGTTGATCTGGACGCGGAACGCACGGTGGATCCTGAGACCTTCGCCTCGAAGGGACGCAACACCCCGTTTGCCGGTTGGAAGCTAAAAGGCTGGCCGGTCGCCACAATCGCCCGTGGAAGACTGGTATGGAATGATGAACTAGAACTGACCCGTTAACGGGCGGATAAGAAAATGTAGTTTTAGCTTATGGATAAAGGAGTGCTTCAGGATGCAGGCAAGACTATTGTTGGAGGACGGCACGCTGTTTACCGGAACCTCATTCGGAGCGGAAGGAGAGAAAACAGGCGAGGTCGTTTTTAATACGGGAATTACGGGGTACCAAGAGGTGCTGTCCGATCCATCTTATTGCGGGCAAATCGTCACGATGACGTACCCGCTGATCGGGAACTACGGCATTTCGCGCGATGACTTTGAATCGATTACGCCGTCGATCCACGGGTTTGTGGTTCGCCGCTATGAACCAACCCCAAGCAACTGGAGGGCGCAGTACAATTTGGGTGACCTGCTGAAGGAATACGGAATTCCCGGCATTGCCGACATCGATACGCGCATGCTGACGC
The DNA here is from genome assembly GCF_000518465.1 of Paenibacillus sp. J14. Taxonomy (NCBI): domain Bacteria; kingdom Bacillati; phylum Bacillota; class Bacilli; order Caryophanales; family Paenibacillaceae; genus Paenibacillus; species Paenibacillus sp. J14. The sequence continues at coordinate 4,718 of NZ_JADQ01000055.1, forward strand.
GACTTATCCGCCATCAGGGAACGATGAGAGGGATTTTAACGACCTCCAATAAATCGGTGGAGGAATTAAAAGAAATGATGCTGGCAACCAGCATCGCCGAGCTGCGCAACCAAGTGGCGCAAACCTCGACGAAGCATGTGTACAGCAGTCCGGGTTCGAAGGAACGCATCGTGTTGGTTGACTTCGGTGCGAAAAGCGGTATTCTGCGCGAGCTGAACAAACGCGATTGCGACGTCGTGATCGTCCCGCATGATACGACTGCGGATGAAATTCGCCGCCTGCATCCCGACGGGATTCAGCTGTCCAACGGACCGGGGGACCCGAAAGACGTACCGCATGCAGTGAAAATGATTTCTGAACTGCTTGGTGAGTACCCGATCTTCGGCATTTGCCTGGGCCACCAGCTGTTTGCCCTCGCCTGCGGCGCTGATACGGAAAAGCTGAAATTCGGCCATCGCGGCGGGAACCACCCGGTGAAAGAGCTGGCTACCGGCCGCTGCTATATCACATCGCAAAATCATGGATACACCGTAAACGAAGCATCCATCGCTGGGACGGAGCTGGAAGTTACCCATATTAACAACAATGATAAAACCATCGAAGGCTTGAAGCATAAGAAATACCCGGCCTTCTCTGTGCAGTACCATCCAGAGGCGGCTCCGGGACCGTACGATAACAGCTACCTGTTCGACCGATTCATCGAGATGATCCGCGAGCACAAGCGGCAAAATCCGCAAAAGCCTCGCCAAGCCGAACTGATGGCCGCTGCGAAAGGAGAACTATAAACCTATGCCGATCAACAAAGACCTTAAGAAAATTCTCGTCATCGGTTCCGGACCGATCGTTATCGGTCAGGCGGCTGAGTTCGATTACGCCGGAACGCAAGCTTGCCAAGCGCTGAAGGAAGAGGGCGTCGAGGTGGTGCTGATCAACAGCAACCCGGCGACGATCATGACCGATACCAACATGGCCGACAAGGTTTACATTGAACCGATCACGCTGGAATTCGTCACGCAAATCATTCGCCAGGAGCGGCCGGACGGCTTGCTGCCGACGCTCGGCGGGCAGACCGGTCTGAACATGGCGGTGGAATTGGCCCGCGCAGGCGTGCTGGAGCGCGAAAATGTGAAGCTCCTTGGCACTCAACTGACGTCGATTGAGAAAGCCGAAGACCGCGACCTGTTCCGCGAACTGATGCGCGAGCTGGAGCAGCCGGTGCCGGAGAGCACAATCATCACTTCGGTGGAAGAGGCGCTGGATTTTGCAAGCGAAATCGGCTATCCGGTGATCGTTCGTCCGGCATATACGCTGGGCGGCACCGGCGGCGGGATCTGCGCTACAGAAGAGGAACTGCGCGAGACGGTGAAGTCGGGGATCCGTTACAGCCCGATTGGCCAATGCTTGATCGAGAAATCGATCGCCGGCATGAAGGAAATCGAATATGAAGTGATGCGCGATGCGAACGACAACTGTATCGTGGTCTGCAACATGGAAAACTTCGACCCGGTTGGTGTACATACCGGGGACAGTATTGTCGTGGCGCCAAGCCAAACGCTGTCTGACCGTGAGTATCAGATGCTCCGTTCGGCTTCGCTGAAGATTATTCGTGCGCTGAACATCGAAGGCGGCTGTAACGTCCAGTTCGCGCTCGATCCGCAAAGCTTCCAATACTACGTGATCGAAGTTAATCCGCGGGTCAGCCGTTCGTCGGCGCTTGCGTCCAAAGCGACGGGGTATCCAATCGCGAAAATGGCTGCCAAAATTGCGCTGGGCTACACACTGGACGAAATCATCAATCCGGTTACAGGGCAGACCTACGCTTGCTTCGAGCCGACGCTGGATTACATCGTCAGCAAAATTCCGCGCTGGCCGTTTGATAAATTCGTTCATGCCAACCGCAAGCTGGGCACGCAGATGAAGGCGACCGGCGAAGTGATGGCGATTGGCCGGACCTTCGAAGAGTCGATTCATAAAGCGGTCCGTTCGCTGGAGATCGGCACCCATCGCCTCTATCTGAAAGGCGTGGAGAACATCGACGATGAAACGCTGAAAACTCGCTTGATCAAAGCGGATGACGAGCGGCTGTTCCTGATCGCCGAAGCGTTCCGCCGCGGCTACAAACTGCAGCTCATTCATGATCTGACCGGAATCGACTGGTGGTTCCTTGATAAAATCGAGCGTTTGGTGGATTTCGAGAAACGGATTGCGGAAGAAGAGTTCTTTTCCTATGAAACGCTGTACGAAGCGAAGCGCTTAGGGTTTACGGACCGGGCGATCGCCGAGCTGCGCGCTGCCGGACAGCCGACAGGCACGCACACGACAGAGGCGGAAGTGAGAAGCTTCCGCAAAGAGCATGGACTGAAGCCGGTTTACAAAATGGTAGATACGTGCGCGGCTGAATTTGAAGCCTCCACGCCTTACTACTACTCGACCTATGAAACGGAGAACGAAGTCGTTCAAACGGACAAAGAGAAGATCGTGGTGCTGGGCTCCGGACCGATTCGGATCGGGCAAGGCATCGAGTTTGACTACTCGACAGTACACGCGGTTTGGGCAATTCAAAAAGCCGGATATGAGGCAGTAATCATCAACAACAACCCAGAGACGGTATCCACGGACTTTAACACGTCGGATCGCCTCTACTTTGAACCGCTGTTCTTCGAGGATGTCATGAATGTTATCGAAGAGGAGAAGCCGGTTGGCGTCATCGTCCAATTCGGCGGCCAAACGGCGATCAACTTGGCAGCACCGCTGCAAGCGGCGGGCGTTCGCATCCTCGGAACCTCGCTGGAAAGCATCGACGAGGCGGAGGATCGCAAGAAGTTTGAAGCGCTCCTGTCGAAGCTGGGCATCGCACAGCCGAAGGGCAGCACAGTAACCTCGGTAGAAGAAGCGGTTGGAACTGCTCAAGCCCTGGGTTATCCGGTACTGGTAAGACCTTCGTATGTACTGGGCGGCCGGGCGATGGAAATCGTCTACTCCGACCAGGAGCTGCTGCGCTACATGGAAGAAGCGGTGAACATCAATCCGCAGCATCCGGTCCTGATCGACCGCTACATGCTTGGCAAAGAGGTAGAGGTCGACGCCATCAGCGACGGGGAAACAGTACTGATCCCGGGGATTATGGAGCATATCGAACGCGCTGGCGTTCACTCCGGCGACTCGATTGCGGTGTATCCGCCGCAGCATCTGTCGGCAGAGCTGAAAGAGAAAATCGTTGAAATCACGGTCAAAATCGCCCGCGAGCTGAAGACGGTAGGTCTGGTGAACATCCAGTTCGTCATCTACAACAACGAAGTGTATGTGATCGAGGTGAACCCTCGCTCCTCGCGTACAGTACCGTTCCTGAGCAAAGTGACAAACATTCCGATGGCGAATGTAGCAACCCAGTGTATTCTTGGGGCGAAACTAAGCGATCTGGGCTACTCCAATGGCCTGTGGCCGGAAAGCCATCAGGTTGCGGTGAAGGTGCCGGTATTCTCCTTCGCGAAGCTGCGTCGGGTAGAACCAACGCTTGGTCCGGAAATGAAATCGACCGGCGAGGTCATGGGCCGCGATCCGCAATACGCCAAAGCATTGTATAAAGGCTTGATCGGCGCGGGAATGAAGATTCCTTCAACCGGGGCGATTATCGCTACGGTAGCCGACAAGGATAAACAAGAAGCGGTTGAGCTGCTTCGCGGCTTCTACCGCCTGGGGTACAAGATCATCGCTACGGATGGCACGGCTTCTGCGCTGATCGAGGCGGGTATTCATGTGACGACGGTTTACAAGCTGTCCGAAGGGGTGCCGAACATCCTCGATCTGATCCGGAACGGCGAAGCTCACTTCGTCATCAACACGTTGACGAAGGGCAAAGAACCGGAGCGCGATGGCTTCCGGATTCGCCGGGAAGCGGTGGAGAACGGCGTGGTCTGCATGACTTCGCTCGATACCGTTCGGGCGCTGCTGGAGATGTTGGAGACGATCAACTTCTCTTCCCAAGCGATGCCCGCACTTTAATCGCAGACGCTAACGGACACTAGAGACGTTATTGATCTGGTGTGAAGCAAATAACCATTCTAACGGACCGAGGAGACCTTATTTTGCTTAGATCGCAGCTGAGTGGCTCCATGAGGACTGAATAATGTCCATGGAGTCCGTTACAGCGGGAAATCGCAGGGAAATGCTTAAATAAGGTCTTTCAGGTCCGTTAGAGGACGAAGAAGATGGCGGCTCGGAAGCAGGATGCTTCGGAGCCGCAAGCATGAATGGAGGAGAGCGGATTTGCGTTCGTTTGAAGAAGCGGCTGGGAAGCTGATCGTGGGTCTCGATTTCCCTGATGCGGAGCAAGCGCGGAAGCTGCTGAAGGAGCTGGAGGGCATCCCTTGTTACATGAAGGTGGGGCTGCAACTGTTCTATGCGGCGGGTCCGGAACTGATCCGGGAATTAAAGCAGCGGGGGTACTCCGTTTTTCTCGATGTGAAAATGCATGATATTCCCAACACCGTCAAAGGTGGTGCGAACAGCGTCACCAAGCTGGGTGTAGACCTGTTTAACGTGCATGCGGCCGGCGGGCTGGACATGATGAAGGCGGCAAAAGAAGGCGCACTGGCGGCGGTGGAAGCCGACCCGACGTTGACGATGCCAAAGATCATCGCGGTTACGCAGCTGACGAGCACCAGCAAGCAAGTGATGAATGAACAGATTGGCATCCCGGGCGAAGTTGAAGCCTCCGTCGTACATTATGCGGACCTGGCCCGTTCGGCCGGTTTGGACGGAGTGGTTGCTTCTCCGCTGGAAGTTACCGCAATTAAGGAGAAGTGCGGACAAGCCTTCCTGACGGTAACGCCGGGGATTCGTCCAGCGAACAGCCCTAAAGGTGATCAAACGCGTACGTTAACCCCAGGCGAAGCGATGGCGCAAGGCACGGACTATATCGTCGTTGCCCGTCCAATTATCGCTGCCCCTAACCCGCGAGAAGCCGCGGAGACGATCATTAAGGAGATGATGTAGCATGACCAATACCCAATCCGTCGAAGCGCAAATTGCCAGCAGCCTGTTAGAGATCGGAGCCGTTGCGCTTCGTCCGCATCAGCCGTTTACTTGGACTTCGGGGATTAAATCGCCGATCTATTGCGACAACCGCCTCACGATGTCCTACCCGCAGATCCGCGATCTAATCGCTGAATCGTTTGCTGCACTGATCCGTAAAGACTATCCGGAGGCCGAAGTTATCGCCGGAACAGCTACGGCCGGCATTCCGCATGCCGCGTTTACGTCGCAGAAGCTGGGGCTGCCGATGGCCTATATTCGCGATAAGGCCAAAGGCCATGGCAAGGAGAATCAAATTGAAGGTCTGATTAAACCAGGGCAGAAGGTGGTTGTTATCGAGGATTTGATCTCGACAGGCGGCAGTTCGATCAAAGCAGCGCAGGCCGTGCGCGATGCGGGGGCAGAACCGTTGGCCGTGCTGGCGATCTTCAGCTATCAGCTCGATAAAGCGGTGCAGGCGTTTGCTGAAGCTGGCATCCCGCTGCAAACCTTGTCCAACTATACAGCATTGATGGATGTCGCCGTGCAGCGCGGGGATATTCAGCCGGAAGACCTGGAACTGCTCAAGTCCTGGCGGCAAGACCCGGCTTCCTTCGGAAATGCCTAAGTACTTCCATATGGTTAAAACAGCCCCGAGAAGGGCTGTTTTTTTGTCTGTATATCAAAAGACCACCCCTGAGAAGCAACATCGCTTTGTCTCATAAGGTGGTCTTTATTATTACATATGATTTAGAAATGATGGCGGATTACTTAAATGAATATCCTGCGTATTTCTCCGCATTTTGAAGACTCGTCCAGATGTCCGGCGATTCACCGCCGATGTGCCAGTAAGCATAACCGGCCACTCCGAACTTCATGCCTAACCTCAGCTTCTCCGAGAGGGAGCGGGCATCCTCCAGCCAAATTTTGTGGAGCGTCCCGTTCTTGCGATACTCCATGGTGTACTGCCCTAATGTGTCGTTCCATTTTGGCTTCAGGCCGTATTGGTTCATCCGGTTATTTTGAGCGGCGAGGGTGATGTCCTCGGAAGACAACGTAGCCCCGGTGCTGCTTAGGCTCCAATCCCGCGTATACAGCGGCATCCCCATAATGAGTTGGTTGGAAGGGACTTGGGTGAGCAGTTTTTGCAGGTGATTGTCCACCCAGCCAAGCGATGCGATGGAACCGGCAGCAGCCCCGCCCCAATGCTCGTCGTAGGTCATAATGACCAGGTAATCGGCGCTCTTCGCCAGTTCTGCGTAATTATAGGCGTCCGACCAGTCAGTGTCGAGGTCCGGCGGTAAATCCACAGACAAGACGGCAGAGACGGAATGAAGCTCCTGTGCCAGTTTGGCGATAAAGGCCGTATACAAGCTGCGATCGGAAGCTGCGACATTTTCAAAATCGACGTTGATGCCATGCAGCCCATATTTTTGAACGTAGGACTTCAAGGTTTGAATCGCTTCGGAAGAAAGCGAACTGGAAGCCAGAAGCTTGTGCGTCGTTTCCTGATCAAATCGGTTTCCGATCATGGCCCAAACTTGTTTGCCGTTATTTTTCGCCCAGGTTACGAGCGAGGGAACGCTGGAATCAGAAAATTTGCCATTACTTTCGAGAAAAAACCACCGAGGCACCAGCACGTTCACATTCGATTGCAACACGGCTTTCTTGTAGGCTTCGGTTGACAGGCCGTATTGCCATCCTAGCTTGATGGTCTGATTCGTGCTGGCTGCGAGCGCATCGGTCCATCGGGTGTCCTGCAGCAGGCGATCCAGGATGACAGCGGTCTCCTGGCGGGTTATTGGCTGTGTTGGATGAAATACCCCGTCGCTTCCCTGCATCAACCCGAGCTCGGTAATGGAACTGACCGAAGGCTTGGCCCATGCCGCGATCATCGCTGCATCCTGATAATTGGAAGACGAATTGCCGGCGGCGTTTTGTTTTAAAGCACGAACGATCCATGAAGCGGCCTCCTGCCGGGTTAACGGCTGGTTTGGCTTAAAGATCCCGTCTCCCAAGCCGTTGGTAAGCCCAAGTTCCGTGGCGGCTTGGATTGTGCCATAGTACCAGGCGGTTTTGGGGACATCGCGATAAGCGGGGATAACGGATTTGGCCGGTTCCACCTTAAAGATGCGCGTCAATGTAGTCATAAACTCGGCTCGGGTAATGGAGCGGGTTGGAGAAAATTCAGAACCTGAGGTTCCTTTCATTACATTGTTCGCATTTAAACGGAGGATGGCATCTTTAGCATAGCTGTTTGAAATGTCGTTAAAAGGAAGATCGGCAGCGACCGGCTCTTGCCGAAGCACGACATTGGTGAATAAGAGCGTCGCCGTGAGCAGGATGGGGATCATTTTCTTCATGAAATATTAGTTCTCCTTGCCGAAATTAGTAGAATCCTCCTTAATTCTAACAGAATTGTAACCATGCATCAGCGCGAAAAATCTGGTAAAAAATTAACGATTTCGTTAATGAGCTTGTAACTTTTTGCCATCGTATTTCGTTTATAATGCAAGACGTGAATGTATTGCTAGACAAGGCCAATTAGACCAAGAAGTCCAAGAAGAGGAAGCAGAAGAGGAGAAGCACAATTTAGGGAAATGGGAGACCGATACACAATGATGCGATGGCTTCGCAAGAAAGAAAAAGTCGAAGTTCAGCCCGGAGCTGATTCTCCGGTACCGGAAAGTGCGGAGGGGGAGACCGCCGCTGCCGCGGAGAAGACGGCATTAGCAGAAGCAGATGCCGAGGTTATTGCAGCCCATGTTGTACAGAAGGAGGAAGAGAAGGAGACCGGACCTATTTTGTCGGTCAAAGACGTTCGCCGATCATTTCCGGTGGGCGGAGGAGAAATCCAGGTATTGAAGGGAATCAACATGGAAGTGCTCTCAGGCCAGCTGGTCATGCTTAAAGGCCGTTCTGGCTCGGGCAAAACGACATTGCTCAACATGCTTGGCGGATTGGATCAGCCGACTTCCGGTGAAATCTGGTTCCGCGGTCAGCCGCTTCATGAGCTGAACGACGATAAGCGTACCCTGCTGCGTCGGAATCAGATCGGCTTTATTTTCCAGGCCTACGCCTTGCTGCCGTTGCTCTCCGCTTGGGAGAATGTCGAACTGTCGCTGCGTATGGCGGGAGTTCCCCCTCAGGAATGGAAGCCGCGCGTTAAGCATTGCTTGGAGCTTGTTGGACTCGGAAAACGGATGTTTCACCGCCCGTTCGAGTTGTCCGGGGGCGAACAGCAACGGGTGGCCATCGCCAAAGCGATTGCCCATCGCCCCAAGCTGTTGTTGGCGGATGAACCAACGGCCAACCTCGATTCGCAAATGGGAGCACAAGTCATGGCAGTATTCAAGAACATCATACAGACCGAACGCGTGACGATCTGTATGACTACTCACGATCCTACAATCCTGGAGGTAGCGGACCATGTTTACGAAATGGTGGATGGCAAATTTATCGAATAAAAAAGGGGGGATAAGGCTTGTTCGAACGCTGGGGGTATTCGCTCTGTCCCTGACGTTAATTGCGTCCACAGGCTGCGCCCTGCTGCCGGACGAAGAGGCGGAGGAGGACCTGCCGGTGATCACGCCGCCGACAATCTCGAAGAAGCCGGAGTATGAGGTGCGCACGGAGACGATCGAGCTTAGCGTCAGTGCGGTTGGGAAGATCATGAGCCAGCGCGAGGAGCCGTTATTTTTCACAGAGGATAATCTTCACGTGAAGGAAGTGCTCGTTAAGGCAGGCGACAAAGTCAAGCAAGGCGATGCTCTCATTCAATTGGATGTCGAAGATTTGCAGAAGGAATTACGGAAGAAGAAGCTGGAGTTCCGCAAGCAGGAAATCTCTATGAAGGAGCTGCTGCGTACGAAGGACGAGAAGGACCCGATCGAATTTGAGGAGGCCTCGATCGTCTTTGAGGAACAGCGTCAAGAGCTGGAGGATTTGGAGAAGACGATCGCTGACGGCACACTCCGTGCGCCGTTCTCCGGAACGATCATTTCCGTCTCCGTCCAGAAAGGAGCCGCGATCAAAGCATATGATACGGTAGCCGTGTTGTCCGACACGTCTTCGTTGGTCGTGGCAGCTCAGTTTGCCAAGGAGGATTTAGAAAAGATTGCCGTTGGTATGAAAGCCAAGGTTGATATTAATGCGATGGGCGTATTCGACGGGAAGGTGAAGGTCATGCCAGTGGATTCCGGATCGTCCGACGACAATAACGGCGGCGGAGGCGGCAAACCTCCAGAGAAAGATACGATCGATAAGTACCTGATCGTGGAACTGGACAAATGGCCGGAGGGACTTGAACGTGGACGGCCGCTCAGCGTGTCCATTGTAACGGAACGCAAGGAGAACGCGGTGCTGATTCCGATTTCCGCCCTGCGGACGATTGGCTCGCGCACTTATGTTCAGGTGGTAGAGGAAGACGGTTCGAAACGTGAAGCCGATGTTGAGGTAGGTTTGCAGACCTCGACCGACGTGGAAATTGTTAAAGGACTCACGCCGGGGCAGAAAGTAGTGGGTCGTTAATGGGACTTCCTTTATTACGTTTATTGTTCCGCAAAATGTGGAACACGAAATGGCTGACGTTAAGTACGCTATTGGGCCTCATTGTCGCGGTCTCGTTCACGGTCAGCATTCCGATGTATTCCGACGGTTCGCTGAAGCGGGTCGTTGCAACCACCCTGCAGGCGGAGAGCGAAGGGCTGCCCGCCGGTTCGTTGATCATGAGCTATCAGGCGCCGGGTGGTACCAAGACGGATTTGAATGCACTATCCGCCGTCAATCAATACATTGTTGACGAGGTGCCGGGGCAAATTGGCTTCCCGTTTGACACCTACGTGAACATCAGATCCATCCGCAGTACGGAGGTATTTCCGGAGGACCCGACTAAGGTTGACGCGAGCCGAACGCGGACGATGTCCATCGTATCCATGAGCGGTTTACAGGACCATGTGGCAATTTCCGGCGGCCGGATGTATTCCGATCAAGGCGATGGCGATACGCTTGAGGCTTTGATGCTGGAAGAAGCGATGTACCGGCAGGATCTGCACGTCGGTGACGTGATGGAGTATCCGGTGTACAGCGGTGTGGACGTGACGCTTAAGGTGAAGATCGTGGGCACCTTCCAGCCGGAGAACGAGAATGACCCGTACTGGTATCAAGGCTTTGAAGGGATGATGAACACTTTCTACATCTCGGATCAAGCCTTTAATGAAGGCCTGTTGAATCGATTATCGATTCCGCTGCATAGCTCCAGCTGGTATTACGCTTTTGATCTCGGTGAGATCAAGACGAGTCAGCTGTCACCGCTCTCAGATACGCTGGAGCGGTTGAACGTAGAGTTATATCAGAAGCTGAAAGATACGAAGGTGGATGTCTCTTTTGGCAGTCTGCTCAGTGACTTCCGCAAGCAGAGCCTGCAGATGCAGACGCTGTTGTTTACCCTGGCGGCACCGATGATTGCCATGGTGTTCTATTTTATTGTGATGAACGCTCGCCAGGCGCTCGACAAGCAGCAAAGCGATATCGCGGTTTTGCGTAGCCGCGGAGCTTCTACGAAGCAGATTATTTTCATCTATTTATTTGAAAGCCTGATTCTTGGCGCGGTTGCACTCATCGCAGGTCCATTGCTCGGCTGGTTTATGTCGAAGAGCATCGGCTCGGCAGACGGCTTCCTGACGTTTGTGAACCGTAAGTCCATTCCGGTAGGCTTTAATGCCGATGCCTTGGTATTGGGAGCGGTAGCGGTTGTGATCGCGATCTTATCGACGCTGTTGCCGGCAATTTCCTTCGCCCGCTCCTCGATCGTCAAGGCCAAGCAGAAGCAAGCGCGCTCCGATCGTGCGCCATTTTGGCAACGTTGGTTTATCGATATCGTCTTGATGGCGATTTCGGGTTATGGGTATTACCTGTTTAATGAACGGCAGATGCTGACGTTCCAGACAGGGATGACGACGGATGAGCTGCAGGTTCAACCGTTCCTGTTCTTCGTACCCGCGCTTGCCATTTTTTCCATCGGACTGTTTTTCCTGCGGGTGTTCCCGTGGTTGCTTAAGCTGATCGGCTGGATCGGCAAAAAGTGGCTGCCGGTTCCTTACTATCTAAGTTTGACGCAACTGTCCAGATCGTCTTCTTCGTATTATCCGTTGATGATCCTGCTCGTTCTGACGCTGGGTCTTGGGGTATATAACGCTTCAGCCGCACGGACAATCGACCTGAATTCGACGGAGCGGACGCTCTATAAATATGGAGCAGATGTGATCATGCGAACGGTATGGGAAGGCACGCCGGAAATCACTCGTCCTTCTCAAGGAGGCTCCGGCCAAGGTCAAGGCGGCGGTCCGGGAGCTCCAGGCGGCGGGAACCCAGGTGGAGCACCTGGCGGCGGCCCAGGAGGCGGAGGGCAAAATCCTACCCCGTCTAAACTGATCTATTCCGAGCCCCCGTTCGAAATCTTCCGGAGGTTGGACGGCGTCGAGCATGCGGCACGTGTGCTTCAAACGAAGGGGAACATCATTATCTCCGGTCGTTCGGCAGGCCAAGGGAATGTGATGGGGATCGACAATGTCGATTTTGCCAAAGTGGCCTGGTTCCGGAACGATCTGTTCCCAACGCATCCTTACCATTATTTAAATTTTCTCGGGATGAACGAAAGTGCAGCTTTAGTCCCGTCGAACTTGGCGGAGAAGTATAAGCTGAAGCCGGGCGACGTGTTTACGGTTGCCTTGGGTGAGCAAGCGGTGGAATTTGCCGTATACGGGATTATTCCGTATTGGCCAAGTCAATATCCAGATCAAACACCGTTTATTATTGCGAATTTGGATTATATTTACGATCAAGTTCCGCTTATTCCTTATGAGGTCTGGCTTAAGATGAAGCCGGGGGCTAAAGTCGCCCCGCTGATTCCGAAGCTGGCGGATCAAGGAATTGAGCTTTATTCGGTGGATGATGTACGCAGTGAATTGGCGGCGCAAAGCAAGCATCCGACCCGGGGAGGCGTATTTGGGATCCTAAGTCTCGGTTTCCTCGTCTCGGTCATCGTGTCGTTGATCGGGTATGTGTTGTACTGGTTTTTCAACTTATCGGGCCGGGTCGTCCAGTTCGGGATCCTGCGGGCGATGGGCTTATCCCGGAAGCAGCTGACGTTCATGCTGCTGGCCGAACAGATCTTAACTGCCGGCTTATCCATCGTGCTCGGAATCGTCATCGGGAAGATTGCCGGCAAGCTGTACTTGCCGTTCCTGCAAACAGCGGATAACGTCACTACGCAGGTTCCGCCGTTCCGTATCGTATTTGATAACCAGGATACGCTTCAGCTTTATGTTGTTGTGTTCGTGATGCTCCTGATGGGAGCCGGCCTGCTGTTCTGGCAAATCCGGCGACTGCGTGTGCATCAGGCGGTAAAAATGGGAGAGGAGCGCTAAGAGATGATTCATTGCGAAGGACTCGTCAAGATTTTCAAATCCGAAGATATCGAAGTTGTGGCGCTCCAAGGCCTGAACTTAACCGTGGAACAAGGCGAAATGATGGCGATCATCGGCAACAGCGGCAGCGGCAAATCCACCTTGCTGAATATTCTCGGCGGGCTGGATCGCCCGTCCGCCGGCCAAGTTAACGTCGGGGGTTGGGATCTGCTGAAAATCCGCGATGACCAGCTGGTGGAATATAAGCGTAACACGGTTGGTTTCGTCTGGCAGAATAATGCCCGCAACTTACTTCCTTATTTGACAGCATTGGAAAATGTAGAAATGCCGATGCTGCTCACCGGGAAGCTGGACAGAGCCTATGCGAAAGAGCTGCTGGAGCGGGTTGGCTTAAAGGATCGAATGCACAACAAGCTGCATCAGCTCTCCGGCGGGGAGCAGCAACGGGTTGCGATTGCGATCTCGCTGTCGAATCGACCGAAGCTTCTGCTGGCCGACGAACCCACGGGTTCGGTCGACACGGCCACTTCCGATCAGATCATGCAAATCTTCCGGCAGGTGAACCGGGAGCTGGGTATCACGGTTGTGATCGTCACGCACGATTTGAACCTGGCTGGGAAGGTAGACCGCGTGGTCGCCATCCGTGACGGCTTAACGAGCACCGAGTTCCTGAAGCGTAACCCGAATCTGGATTTGGCGGCAGCCGAGCTAGGCGGAGGATTGCAGGAGGTTCACGAAGCCTTTGTTGTGGTTGACCGTGTCGGACGTTTACAGGTTCCGAAGGAATATCTGGAATCCGTCGGAATCAATGGGCGGGCGAGCATGGAGTTTGACGGAGAGAAAATCATTATTACAGCACCTAAATCGTTGGAGGGGGATCCATCATGAGGTTCAAGAAATTATTGTCTGTATCGCTGGCTGCAACGCTGGCGTTGGGCCTGCTCGCTGGCTGTAACGGTAGCAAAGCGGCAGACCCACAGCAGGAGAAAGTGCTCCGCATCGGCGTGCTTTACGGGGGATATGACGATTCTTATTTCCGTCAGCAGTATACCGATGTATATGAGTTCACGCACAATGTTCGTATCGAGGTTGTACCGGCCATCGACCAAAGTCAATATCGTTATCAGGACTACTCGCAGCCATACGTTCAGCCGGACTACCTGGATAGCATGAAGAAAATTATGACTGGCAGCAATCCGGTGGATGTCGTGGTCACCGATACTTCTGTATTAAATCAGCTGATCAAGGAAAATATGGTCAAACAGCTTGATCCGATGATCCAGGAAGATAAATTCAATACGTCGGACTTCGTCCCAGCAGTTATTGACGGGATTAAGGATCTTGGGGAAGGCAGTCTGTATGCGTTAACACCTTCGTTCTCCTCCTCCGCCTTGTTCTATAACAAGAAGCTCTTTACGGACGCTGGGGTTGAACCGCCTACCGATAATATGACTTGGGACGATATCTTTAATTTGGCTCGTCGTTTGGCGAAAGGGGAAGGGAAGGACAGAGTTTACGGTTTCGCGTTTAGCCGGTACATTGGAAGCGATCCATTCTGGGATATGCAGAGCAACTATGTCAACTCGCTGCAACTCAAAACCTTTGATGATAAAGCGGAAACGATGACGGTTAATACCCCGCAATGGACGAAGGTCTGGGAAACCATCAGCAAGCTGGCGAAGGACAAAATCATTCCGGACAGTAACAGCGGGATGATGGACGGCGAGTGGAACCCAGTTACAAGCGACCTGTTCCTCTCCGGTAAAGTTGCAATGACGATTGGTGAGAACTATTACGTCAATGAAATTACGGATGCCAACAACAACGCTTCGAAAATTAAGAACTTTACTCCTGTGGATTGGGATGTCGTCACGGTTCCGGTCCATCCTGAAAAACCGGGGATCGGGGGAAGTATTTGGCTGAGCAATACGTTTGCCATTAACAGTGCTGCTCCAAACGCCGAGACCGCTTGGGACTTCATTAAATTCATTAATGGCGAGGATTGGGCGAAGCTGAAGTCTCGCAGTAACTCCTATGAAATGCTGGCTCGCAAATCGTACATCCAACCGAAAATGGGCTTGGATTACAATATTCAAGCATTCTATTTACTGAAGCCGACGCCGCCAACGGATCCGAAGCAAGAAAAACTGATGAGCGAAAAACCAGGACTATACAGCGTAACCGACAGCGGACGCAGGTTCTTCCAAGAGGTGTTGGAGAATAAGAAAACACCGGCGGAAGCGCTCAAAGAATGGGAAGAGAAGGGCAACAAGATGCTGCAAGAAATTAAAAACAATCCAAAAACCCAATTCCAGGAGGATGGTACGCCATTTGTTCCTGAGGAAGGGGCGGCAGCAGGCGGAGCCGTATTTAAGGGGTAAGCTGAGGTTTGCATTGAACACCAAAAAATTACCATATAGATTTAGGGCCGCTGGATGAAATCCGGCGGCTTTTTTTGTTAAGGTTGGGCATTCTATAGACATGAACAATTTGCTCTAATTCACGAAAGGATGGACGAAACAATCATGCGTTGGGTATACTTCAATAAACTGTATCGAACGAAATTCCAAGCGGGATGTCTCGCCCGGCGGTTGGAGCAAGACGGTTGGATCTATGGTTTTGATGATATGCGGCAAATCGAAATTTTCCGATCGCGCAAGGGCAAATACGGCGTGCGATTTATTCCATAATCTTAGACTTGACGTGCCCTGCGAGAATCGTGTATATTATTGATTGTCGCCAATTTAATGACGCGGGGTGGAGCAGCCCGGTAGCTCGTCGGGCTCATAACCCGAAGGCCGCAGGTTCAAATCCTGCCCCCGCAATCCAAGTTCTCCCGGGCCCTTAGCTCAGTTGGTTAGAGCGGTCGGCTCATAACCGATTGGTCACAGGTTCGAGTCCTGTAGGGCCCATAAGTGCAAAACCCTCTTGCTTTGGCAAGGGGGTTTTTGCTTTTCAATCATTAAAATCAAAGTTTCGTAGATTCCTGTTGAGCGTTTTGTAGTAGGCCATTTTATTGTGAATAAATGAGACTTTTCTGAGCGTAAGAAGATTCAAGCCTCTCCAAATCATCAGGTAAAACAAAACCTGCCCAACCTCTTTTCCGTCATGGATAATCCCTGTTCGCTGAACGATAAAATTTCTCCTCCTTTTAAAATTGTCGGATAGTACTAGAATATTTTCCAGGCCTCATCTATACGCCAGAACACATCGGGTTTTCTATACGGGCTAGCTCAATGGTAAGTTTCAGTATTTGGGAGATCTTTTTATCAAAATAGAAAAAAGGAGCCGTTGTCACAGCTCCCTAAAGATCATTTGACTTGCTTCTGGATCATTAATCGATGGTATTCATTTAGCAATTCATCTAGTTGCTGACTTACCATGATCATTTCCCGATCCGCAAGACGTTTACTTCGGGCAAGATGGTTTAATTCCATCCGGAGCTCTTCAATTTTGAGGATGAGTTCCATGACGAACAACTCCTAGTTGAGGTATTAATGCCATCCGTCCGCTTTCGACTGGTGATTGTCCGACCTCTTCCATGTACTGTCACTGTTCTGCACCAAATTAAAGCGGTACCCTTATGTTTTCTATGTCCGTTTTTGTAAATCCTCCCTAAATCCTGAAATAAAATGCAAAAATCTGTCGATTTAGTGAATTTTATTAAAATTTAAGCTTTTCACGGAAATCAAAAAAGGACCGCATAAGGCGGTCCTTCCAATTTTTATCGAATAGGCGATCACTTGCTGTCCGGAGACGGAGCAGGATGTGCGGCCAAGTATTCCACCGCATGATAGGTCAAGAGAGCCGCTTCTGCGCGGGTAATCAGATCTCCCGGATGGAATTGATTGTTCTCATCCAGCTGGGCGATCCCGAGCACAAGCGCACGTTGAACCGTCCCTTGATAAGAAACCGTCAGCTGGTCATCGTCAGCAAATTCGATTGGTTTGATATTGATCATCGGCAAATCGCCATGCTTCTCCATCGCCAAAATCAGCTGATGGGTAAATTCCTCACGCGTCATAGGCTTGTCCGGATTCACGTTGACGTCAAGATCAAACCCGTTAGTTTGAGCAATCGAGAACGCAGGGGCATACCAGGCATCTTGCTTGACATTGACAAAATAATCACCAGCGTTTTCTGGAGTATCCAACTTCAACCCCAGCAGATTGACGATTAACTGAACGCCCTGGCTAGTCGTCAATTGGTCATCCGGCAGGAAGCTGTCGGCGCTGACGCCGCGAACGATGCCTTTCGCTTGCAGGACAGAAATACTGTCTTTGGCGACAGATTGGCTTACATCTTTAAAGGTCCCTGCAGCAGCAAAGCTTTCTCCAGCCAAAGACAAGCTCAAAATGGCGGCGGCGGACAACAGGGCTACATTACGTTTAAACATGGTGATCACCTCGTCTAGTATTTTTTGACAACCTCTAGACGATGAGTATTGGAAAAGGTTGCAGAAAAAATTAAAAAGATTTTCCAAATGGAATGATTCGCGTCACGTGATGGATTTCGTCGAGATTCACCCAGACGGCCCCTTCTGTTGTGCGCAGATGTACTTTGTCAGGCGCTGAACCCCACTTCGGCAGTCCGGTCATCAATTGTCCGTCATGCAGTTGAATGACCACTTGATGACCCAGCGTAACTGCCATTTTCAATTCGTGCATGAATGCTAACCTCACCTTTCCTGAAATTCAAGCCTTTTTTCGCAAGACTAACCTTAACTTACCATAATTCCTAACTGAATAGTTTATCGGAATAAGACAGCATGAATTTTGGGTTGATATTGATTGGAATTCTGTATATAATCATAAATACGGAATTTTTGAACAAGCCGGGGTGGCGGAATTGGCAGACGCACAGGACTTAAAATCCTGCGGTAGGTGACTACCGTACCGGTTCGAGCCCGGTCCTCGGCATTTGTGAAGATAGAGTGCACTCGTTTATTGAGTGTGCTCTATTTTTTTTATAGGACAAATGGATTATTTTGACGAAAAACGTTACGAAATATCTACTAAATGTCGATATAAAATGGGAGAAGGCTGGAAAAAGGTTCCGGTACATCAGCAATGAGAATAAAGGAGAGGAATCAATGTTGGCTAACAGGAAGATGACGTATTGGATGCTCGTCTTGACGCTCCTCCTTTCGGTACTTGCTCCTACGGGCGCATTTGCAGCATCTGGGGACATCAAGGAGATTAATATCGATGGAGCCGGTACGACCGTTGAACTCGGCGTGGGGAAAACGAAGCAGCTTAAAGTAACGGCTGGGCTTGAAGGGGGCGGCACCAAAGATGTGACTTCTACTGTAACTTGGACGTCCGGTGATGATACCGTAGCCAAGGTTAGTGCCGGCGGTTTGGTCACCGCGCTGAAGAGCGGTACTGCGATCATCACGGCGGAATATAAAAATCCAACGACTGAAGTCGGGTCGGTATCGTCTATTACGATTAAAGTTACAGACACCTACACTGAATTAACTTTGGACTACAAATTAGACGGAAAATATAGTCTGGACACCCCTGACTCCGATCTGACCGTCACCGCTAAGGCGAAGGTGGATAACACGTCTGTGGAACCCAAGGATGTAACGGATGAGGCGGATTGGACTTCCTCGAATACGGGTGTACTGACTGTTGAAAAGGGCAAGATTACGCTGACCGGTACAGGGGAAGCGACGATTACAGCGAAATATGCCGGTTTGACTGCTTCGTTCAAAGCGAAGGTGACGTCGCCTTACTCCGGCTTGAAATTGTACAAGACGTCTGGAACGACAGACACGGAAATTCAGGATAAAGAAGACCTTGAGTTGATCGTGGCAGATAAAGAAGTAGAACTTAAGGTGAAAACGGTGCTGAAGAGCGACCCGGATACGACAAACGACGTTACGGAAAAAGCCACCTGGAGTTCTTCGGATACCAGCGTTGCTACAGTTGAAGACGGAACGGTTAAAATCGTATCGACGGGGAAAGCGACGATTACGGCAACCTATTATGGCGAGCAAGCCAAAGTCGACATTTACGTAAGAGCCCCGTATGAAGCGATTCTGCTCACGCCGTCCGGCGATCAGACACTCTTCATCGGGGAAACGTTGGCAGTAAATGCCGGCGTGAGAGTGAAGGCAAACGAAACTCAAGACGTCAGCAATAGTGCGGAATGGACTTCTTCCAATAAATTAGTTGCGACTGTAAGTGACACCGGTGTTGTGACGGCCAAAGCGGCGGGATCAACTACGATTAAAGCCAGCTATCAAGGCGTGAGCAAGAGCTTCAAAGTTACGGTACTTCCTACGGTGACCGAGCTCAAAATCGAGAAAGAGCAGCTTGATATCTATGTAGGCGGATCGGCGAGCCTGCCGAAGGTGACCGGCACGAAGCTGGACGGAGAATCCATCGATCTCAGCGATGCCATCACGTGGACCTCGAGCCAAGAGGATATCGCGGTAGTCGAGGATGGAAAGATCGTAACGAAGGATCTGGATGACTCGGTTGTATCTGCCGAAGTTACGTTGACCGGGAAGCTGGCAGAAGCCGGAACAGGGCTGACCCCGAACGCGGACTTCCCAATTCGCGGAACTGAAGTGGCGCTTAAAGTCAACGTGAAAGAAAAGGTTCTGACGCTTCTCGCCACGCAAACTTCAATGAACATCGTCATCGGTGAAGAAAATGCGCTGCCGGAAATCACGGTGGTCTATGAAAATGGTGTAGAGCAAACGAATCCGGCTGGCGTTGAATGGAGCGTTACCGGCTCCAATGCGGTGTTGAAGTCGACAGCAGACGGCAAGAAGCTGAAAGGTCTCAGCAAAGGCTCGGCCACGCTGAAAGGAACTTTCGAGAACAAGACCCTCAATATATCGGTCTCTATTGAGCCGAAAATCACCAAGATTGTTGTAGAGCCGCAAACGATCGAGCTTAACATCAAGAAATCGAAATCGATCAAGGTAACGGGGTATTATGCAGACGGCAAGAAAGTCACCCTGTCCTCCAAAATGGGCTGGGTCTCCTCCGATGTGAACGTTGCTACGGTATCATCCTCTTCGGTGAAGGCTGTCGCTGAAGGAACCGCGACGATCACAGGTTCTTATCAAGGCAATGTCGTTACCGTGAAAGTGAATGTGGTTCCGAAGCTGGTGAAACTGGAGGTTAGCGAGAAGAAGCTGCAGCTGGCTCCTGGTGCGGCCAAAACGGTTGTCCTGACGGCAACGTACGATACTGGCAAGGTCGCCACGGTAACGGGCAGCGCGAAGTGGACAACCTCCAAGGCGAACGTTGCGAAAGTGTCGGCTGGTCAGATTCAGGCGATTGCCAAGGGCTCTGCTTCCATCAAAGCAGAGTATGGCGGCAAAAAGGTATCTATCAGCGTTTCAGTGAAATAAGATCGAACATGAATCATTTGAGTCTGCCTTTGGAAAGGCAGACTCTTTTTTATGAACTAACTATTTTTTATGTGCTATTTGCTAAATTTTGATTGATTTAAGGCTCGATTATCCGCTATAATTAGAACAAATGTTCTGGGAAGGATTAACATCTATGATTAGGCAGAAGACATGTTGGACGGTTATTGGCGTATTTTTGGTGTTTTTAAGCGTACTTCTTGCAGGCTGCAGCGCAGCGAACTGGGAAGAAGTTGCGGGGCGGCTGGCGGAGAACACCTCCGTTGCTTCCGAAGTGGAAGGAGACGGTCAGCTACGCGTGATTTTTCTGGATGTGGGACAAGGTGCATCCCAGTTGTTGATCAGCCCCTCCGGGCATACGATGCTGATTGATGCCGGCAACAATGACCAGGAGCAGGCGATGCTGGACTACCTTCGCTCTTATGGCGTAAATCATTTGGATATCGTGATTGGGACACATCCAGATGCGGATCATATCGGCGGGCTGGACCGGGTCATCGATCGTTTGGACATCGGCGAAATCTACATGCCAAGGATCCAGTCCAATACGAAGACATATGAGTCCTTGCTGAACTCCATTCGGAACAAAGGGCTGAAGGTGAAGACCGCCAAAGCGGGCCTGGAGCTAGCCTGGGACGAGCAGGTGAAGGTGAGTATGATCGCACCGGTGACCGTGACCGACGACAGTAATAACATGAGTGCCGTTGTGAAGGTAACATATGGCCGCACTTCTTTTCTGTTAACCGGGGATGCTGAATCGGAGAGCGAACGGGCAATGTTAGAATCCGGAGTGAATTTGCGCGCCGACGTTATGCTGGTCGGGCACCATGGCTCGAAATCTTCAACAACGGCCAAGTTTTTGAATGCAGTGAAGCCAAAATATGCGGTGATCCAGGTGGGAGAGAATTCTTACGGGCACCCGACGAAAACGATCCTGGATCGGCTGTCCAAGCAACAGGTAGAGGTCTATCGCAACGATCTTCAGGGTACCGTGGAGATCGCCAGCGACGGCGAGGGCTACCGGATCACAACGGAAAGGTAGGATAAGATGAGCCATATCGTGGAAGGCTTTGAGGGCGATTTATGCATTTTGGAATCGGACGGGAAGCTCCGAAATGTCCCGCGTTCCCAGGTGGATCCTAAGGTCAAACCGGGAGATGTTGTGGAATGGAACGGCACGAAATGGGTTCCCAACCTGCGGGAAACAGAAGAGAGAAGCCGTCATATCCGCGCTTTAATGGATGAAGTGTGGGAAGACGAGGAATAGGATTGATTACGTTCATGAAGGAGGAATGTTGGAGATGTTGATTCGGCCGCAGACAGGGGAATACGCCCCACATTTTGAACCTTACATTCAGATGGTGCCTGAGGGGGAGTTCGTTAAGTTTCTGGAGGAGCAGACGAAGCGGCTTCGAGAGAAGTGGGCAGGTATTCGTGAAGAGCAAGCAAACTACCGGTATGCCGAAGGAAAATGGAGCGTGAAGGAAGTCATCGGCCATATGGCGGATACGGAACGGGTCATGCAATACCGTATGCTGCGGATTGCCCGCGGCGATACGACGCCGCTTCCAGGCTTCGAGGAGGAATTGTTCGCCCGTCATGCCGGGTTTGACCGCCAGTCGATGGAGGAGATCGTAAAGGGCTTCGAGATCGTGCGGCAATCCACGTTGGCGCTGGTTCGTCAGCTGGATGACGAAGCATGGGCCCGCAAGGGGTACGTAGCCGACTATCCGGCCACAGCCCGTGCCATCGCCTATATCATCGCCGGGCATGCGGAGCACCATATGCGGATTTTAAACGATCGGTATATTCAAGCTTAAATTAGAGGAAAGCGATAGGTAAAAAGGACGGATGTCGTCATCGTATGGATGAGCGCTTCCGTCCTTTTTGGCCTGGAATTATTCGTGGGACATGATCATTTCGAGCTCCCCGCTTAAGCGGTAAGGACCAAAGCCTGCTGGCAAGATGAAGTGCTCGCCTTTGGCCAGATCATAGCTTTGTCCGCCTGCCGTCAGCTTCCCGTTACCGGCAAGCACGCTGAAGATTGTATATTTCTCGTTCGCGTCAACCTCGGTTTCTTCGCCGGAGACGTTCCATTTTTCCACGGTAAAGAAGGAATTGGAGACGAAAGAAGTGACCGTCAGGCCGCCGCGCTGCGTCGTTACATAAGAAATGGGTTCATACGCTTGCGGAACGGTGGTGACGTCGATCGCTTTCTCCAGATGAAGCTCACGGGTGTTGCCGTCTTTGTCACGGCGATCATAGTCATACACACGGTAGGTGGTATCCGAGCTTTGTTGCGTTTCAAGCACAACGATGCCTTTCCCCAGGGCGTGCAGCGTGCCGCTTGGAACATAGAAGAAGTCACCTGGTTTCACGGGTACTTTCGTCAGGAAGCGATCCCACTCGCCGTTTTCGATCATCGAGACGAGTTCTTCTTTGGTTTTGGCTTCATGGCCGTAAATGATGACAGCCCCCGGTTCGGCATCTACGATGTACCAGCATTCGGTTTTGCCCAGCTCGCCGTTCTCGTATTTGCCAGCGTACTCATCGTCTGGGTGCACTTGCACCGACAAGTCGTCGGAGGCGTCGAGAATTTTCGTCAGCAATGGGAACACCTTGGACGAGGAGCGGAACAGCTCCGGATGAGAGGTCCACAAATCCCCCAGCTTCATGCCTTGGTACGGCCCGTTCTTCACTACACTTTGCCCGTTCGGGTGAGCGGATACGGCCCAGCATTCACCGGTGTGGTCATTGGGGATGTCATAGCCAAACAAATCTCTGAGCTTGGTGCCGCCCCAAATGCGTTCTTGGAAAATCGGCTGCAAAAAAATTGGTTCATTCATCGTTATCGGACTCCTTTTGTCTGTAGGATCAGTATGGAATATGGATTAGGGCAGCGGCGCCAATCAAGCCAGCGTCTTGATGAAGCGCAGCAGGAACAATAGGGGTTTGACGGCCCGAAGGATTCAGCGCGTACTTGGACACGTAGTCCCGCACCGCGTTGAACAACGGCTCGCCAACCTGAGATACACCGCCGCCAATGACCAGCTTCTCCGGATCAAACGTATTAATGAGGGTTACACAGCCAACGCCGATATTTTCGAAGACTTTGGCTACAAGCTCCTGAATCACAGGTTGCCCAGCCGCCGCCAAATCAAAAGCTTCTTTAGAAGAAACCTCACGGCCCAACAGCGCCGAAGCTTGTCTAGCGACCGCGGTGCCGGAGGCTACGAATTCCCAGCAGCCCTTCTGCCCGCACACACAGGTGCCGACGGACGGATCCACAACGATATGACCGACATCGCCGGCATTCCCGCTTGCTCCAGTGAGGAGCTTGCCGTGGGAGTAGATCCCGGCTCCAATCCCCGTACTAATTGTGATAAACACGAAGTGGTCCGCATCCTTGGCAGCGCCAAGCCATTTTTCCGCGAGGGCCGCAGCGGTCGCGTCGTTCTCCAGTCGGATCGGCAGACTGAAATAGCGCTTCAGTGAGTCGACGATCGGGAAGTTCCACCAGCCCCGCAGATTCGGCGGTTCGGCGATTTTACCTTCCTTCGTGTTAAGTGGGCCGGGAGCACCAACGCCGATGCCTAGAAGCTCGGACTCTGCGATACCTTGGGCGGTAATGATGTCTTGGATGGCTGCAGCCATCCGGTCGACCATCACTTCAGGCCCTACCGTCTGATCGGTCGGCAGTGAAACCTTCGCCCGCACTTCACCGTCCTTGCCAATCAACCCGATGGCCGTTTTTGTGCCCCCGATGTCGATACCAATTGCATAACTCAACGTTCATTCCTCCTGTGGAAGTGAAGATTCATAACTTGACAAACTTGACAAAATAAATATTTGTAAAGTACTATGTAGGTTAAGTGTAGCATGATTCGAAAGGAATGAAAAGAATGGGGCGCAAAAAGAAAGTCTCTATGCAGGATATCGCCGACCGGCTGCAAATTTCTAAAAATGCGGTGTCCTTGGCGCTAATGAACAAAAAGGGCGTCAGTGAGGAGATGCGCCGTCGCGTGCACGAAACCGCGCGAGAGCTGGGGTATGGCCCATACGCGCACCATGAGAGCGGACAAGCGAATATTCTGGTGCTCGTTCCCGAACGGATCATGAGCTATCAGGATAATGATCATTTTCAGTTTTTTCACGATATGATTTGGGGATTGGAACGAAGCGCGCGCAAAAAAGGGCTTAACGCCGTTATCACCCCGCTTGACCGAGAGATGGAAGCAGCACGTTTGCTGCCGGGACCGTTCACCGATATTCCGTACCGGGGAGTCATTCTGTTTGGGATTGTGGACCGGGCGTATGCGGAGCGGATATGGGAGCTGGACACGCCGCTGGTGCTGATGGATTCCTACTATCACGATCTGCCTTGTCCGGCTGTCACCTCGGATAATATAGAGGGGGCCTATACGGCGGTATCTCATTTAATTGAAGCCGGCCATCGGGACATTGGGTTTATCGGACCCACGAATCTGTCGACCAGTCATGAGGAGCGCTGGTTTGGCTTTGAGAGAGCGATGAAACAGCAGGGGCTCATGATTCGGGAGGCGGCTTGCTTGACGACGTCCAAGGGATATGATTATACTACGGCGGAAATTGCGCAATTTCTGGATGGATTAGAGGAATGGCCGACGGCGTTTTTTTGCGGGAATGATCGCATTGCTTATTTGCTGGCTGGTCTCTTGAAGGAGCGAAACCAACGATTCCCGGAGGATGTCTCGATCGCCGGATTTGACGATTTGCCTTACGTCAACAGCGAAGGGTTACATGTGACGACGATGCGGGTGGAGAAGGAGCGGATGTGCGATGCCGCTATAAGCTTGCTCTTGTCTGACCTTGGGCGTTCCCGAGAGAAGATTCACTGGCAGGTCCCGCCGACGTTGGTTGTACGAGAGTCCGTTGCTCGGAGAGGATAGGGCCCACGGGTTACATGAAAAAAAGGGTGCCCACCGAGCCGGTTAACCGGTCCAGTGGACACCCTTATGCGTTCGTGCAGGCGTTACGCCAACACGCAAACTTATTTGTTCAGCGCTGCTTCATAACGTTTCTCAACTGCAGGCCAGTTGATGACGTTAAAGAAAGCGGCGATGTAGTCAGGACGTTTGTTTTGGTATTTCAGGTAGTAAGCATGCTCCCATACGTCCAGGCCAAGGATTGGCGTTTTGCCTTCCATCAGCGGAGAGTCTTGGTTAGGCAGGCTGTATACGGACAATTTGCCGTTAGCATCTACGGCCAGGAAAGCCCAGCCGCTGCCGAAGCGAGTGGTAGCTGCTTTTGTGAAGTCTTCTTTGAATTTGTCGAAGCCGCCCAGCTCGTTGTTGATCGCTTCAGCCAGTTTGCCGGAAGGTTGGCCGCCGCCGTTCGGGCCGATGGTTTCCCAGAAGAGGGAGTGGTTCGCATGGCCGCCGCCGTTGTTGCGAACAGCAGTGCGGATGCTCTCTGGCACGCTGTCCAGATCGCTGATCAGTTCTTCAACGGATTTGGATTGCAATTCTGGAGCGGATTCCAGAGCTGCATTCAGGTTCGTTACATACGTATTATGGTGACGATCATGGTGAATCATCATCGTTGTTTCATCGATATGAGGTTCAAGCGCGTTGTTCGGGTAAGGCAATGCAGGTAATTGATGTGCCATTTCTAAATCCATCCTTTCTTCAATATGTAGTAGTAATTCCGACAAGACTAATTATAAATCCGCAGATCGACTTAGTCAACATATATGTATATTAAGTATGTTAAATCGTTCGCAGCCATTGACAAATCGGTTCGTGAATTTCATAATGAGGGTTCAAGCATCATTAGCCTAATAGTTTGGGGTGAAAGACGTCATGGGGTTGGGCATCGTAATCGTTGAGGTGTGCGACAGCAACCTGATGAGCGCGCTTGAGCTGGAGAAGCTGGAAGAGGAATACCCCGAAATTGCCGTAATGCGTCAGGACTGTCTTAGTTTATGTGGCTTATGCAAGCTCAGACCTTATGCACTGGTGAACGGCAAACGCGTCTTTGCCAAGACGACGGAAGAGTGTATCCAGCTCGTGAAGCAAGCCATTGAGGACGAGTTAGCCGTCTATGATATATAATCATAACCACCCGTCCAACGGGTGGTTTGCTCTTGGGGTATAACCCCTTGTTGCCAAACTGCGCCTAAAGACGCTAGCCTGACAATAAAATTGTTCAGGCTCAGTGTTTTTGTCACTTTCACTTACCAGTTAAACTGGTTTACTTTTTCTTGCTACCGTTTCTGCTAAATGGATCTTCATACTCTTTGACGCTCAGTTTATCGATTGCCTGGTCATGTGCTTCCTGCTCGCGGATATACTTTGCGACAGTGGCCTCATTCAAGCCCACTGTGCTTACGTAGTATCCCTCCGCCCAAAATTTCCGATTTCCATATTTATA